>RPPD01000199.1 GCA_003818675.1 Spirochaetaceae bacterium | reverse complement strand
GATGACGGAAGACTTGCTCAAGCGCACCGCACAGCTTGAAGCCGCGAACAAGGAATTGGAAGCCTTCAGCTATTCGGTATCCCACGACCTGCGGGCGCCCCTGCGCCATGTCAGCGGATACGTGAACCTCCTTAACGAACGCTTTCAATCGGCATTGGCGGAAAAGGGCCGGCATTACCTGGATTCAATCGAAGATTCAATTCATCAAATGGGAGTGCTAATAGACAACCTTCTGCAATTTTCCAGAACCGGACGAGCGGAACTGCGCATGGCGGAATTGGACATGAATGATATGATCCGCCGGATTGTGGAATCACTCCGCCAGGACAATCCCGACCGTTCAATTGAATGGATCATCGGCACAATGCCAAAAGTTTTTTGCGACAGCGCCATGCTGACCCTTGTTTGGCTGAATCTGCTGGGTAACGCGATCAAATTTACCAAAACACGGGAAAAAGCCAGAATAGAGATCAAGGCCGAGGACGGGAACAATGAATCCGTGTTCTTTGTTCGCGATAACGGCGTGGGATTCGACATGCAATACGCCCATAAACTTTTTGGGGTCTTCCAGCGTTTGCATCCTACGGAAGAATTTGAAGGGACAGGAATCGGCCTTGCAAATGTCCGCCGCATAATTTCACGTCACGAGGGACGCACCTGGGCAGAGGCGGAAATTGATAAAGGCGCTACTTTCTATTTTTCAATACCAAAACAAAAGGAGCAACTATGATGGTGGAACTGAGAATGATTCTTCTTGCGGAAGACAACCCCAAGGACGTTGAATTGACGCTCGAGGCCCTGGCCGAGCACAACCTTTCCAATAACGTGGTTGTTGTACGTGACGGCGTGGAAACCATGGAATACCTGCGGCTGGAGGGAAAGTACAAGCTGCGCAAACCGGGGAATCCCGCGGTATTGCTCCTGGACATGAAAATGCCGCGCATGGACGGCATTGAGGTGCTCAAGGCAGTCCGTGGCGATGCCGCGCTGAAACTGCTTCCGGTCGTGATGCTCACCTCCTCGCGGGAGGAACAGGATTTGATCAAGAGCTACCAGCTGGGAGTCAACGCCTACGTGGTCAAGCCGGTCGACTTCAAGGATTTTATCGAGGCGGTCAAACAGCTCGGGATCTTTTGGGCGCTCATCAATGAGGTGCCGCCGGAGATCAAATGAAGCCGAAAGTTGATGCGGCAAAATTAAAATTGATTTATCTCGAGGATTCGGCGCAAGACGTCGAGCTCCTGCGCGAGCTGTTGACGGATGCCGGGTTCGACCTGGAGATGGACTGCACAGCGACAGAAAACGAATTTTTGTCATTCCTTCAAGATCCCTCGTACGACATAATTCTCGCGGATTTCAAATTACCGGGATTTGACGCTTTTGGGGCATTGCGCCATTCACGCGAGATCTGCCCGGATGTTCCCTTTATTTGCGTCTCCGGATCAATCGGCGAGGAAACGGCCGTCGAGCTCTTAAAACAGGGAGCGGCTGATTATTTATTAAAAGACCGGCTTGAAAAACTTCCTTCGGCGATAAAAAGGGCTTTGGCCGAGGCAGGGGAAAAGCAGGCGCTCCGCTATGCGGGGAAAGCGTTGCAGGCTTCTGAGACGCGCTATCGGCGACTCTTCGAAACCGCCAAGGACGGCATCCTGATCCTCGATGCCGCATCGGGACTAATCACTGAGGTCAATCCGTGCCTGGTTGAAATGCTGGGTGTTACGAGTGAACCATTTTTGGGAAAGAAAATCTGGGAGATGGAGTTCTTCAGGAATATCGCGGCCAATCAGGACAGTTTCGCGGAATTACAGCGGAAAGATTGCAGCCACTATGATGACCTGTTGCTGGAAACCGCGGACGGTCGAAGGATCGAGGCGGAGTTTGTCAGCAATGCCTATAAAGTAAACTACCGCAAAGTCATTCAATGCAATATCAGGGATATCACCGAGCGCAAGCGGATCGAAAAAGCGCTTCTGGCGTTAAGCCTGCGGCAAAAGTCCATTCTTTCCGCTGTCCCGGACATTATCATGGAGGTTGACGGCAACAAGGTGTATGTATGGGCGAACAACGCAGGCATTGCATTTTTCGGAGATGATGTCATCGGAAAAGAAGCCCAATACTATTTTGAAGGGGAACAGGAAACGTATGACATGGTGAAGCCCATATTTTCCGGTGATGAAAACGTCATTTATATTGAAAGCTGGCAGCGGCGCAAAGACGGTGAAAAAAGACTGCTCGCCTGGTGGTGCCGCGTTCTCAAGGATGAAAACAACAACGTTATCGGCGCGCTCTCTTCGGCGCAGGACATCACCGAGCGCAAGCGGGCGGAAGAGGAAAACCGGATTCTCTCGAAATTCCCATCCCAAAATCCCAACCCGGTTTTACGCATCTTGCGGAACGGCACTTTGCTCTTTGTCAATGAGGCCGGCATGAACCAGCTGTCAGAGTGGCATTTAACGGCCGGCAATCAGGTTCCACCGGCTATGGGAGAGGCCGTTTACGAAGCGCTGCAGGGCGAATCACCGCAAAATAAAGACTTCGAGTGCGGCGGCCGGACGTTCTCTTTTTTCATAGCGCCGATATCCGGTCGCGACTATGCCAACCTCTATGGATTTGACATCACCGAACGCAAGAGGTCAGAAGAAGAAATCAAAAACAGGATTATTGAACTGGAACGATTCCACCGTTTGGCCGTTGGCCGTGAGACAAAAATGATCGAACTCAAACAAAAAATAAATGAACTCTCCGCCCGGCTCGGACTTGCGCCGCCATATCCGCTGGATTTTGTTGAAGCAAACAATAAAAGCAATTTTGAAAATCAAAATACCATTACAGGAGACAAAATCTTATGAAAAAGACGGCAGTTCAAGCCGCGAACCACGTTCTTCCCAAAACTCCCACAGGCATTCAGGGATTGGACGAAGTCCTGGGCGGGGGGGTGCCGCGAGGCAGACCCACGCTTGTCTGCGGAAATGTGGGCTGCGGAAAGACCCTTTTCGCGATGGAGTTTATCGTTCGCGGCGCCACGCAGTATAAAGAACCGGGCGTTTTCATGTCATTTGAGGAAACTGAAAAGGACCTCACCACGAATGTCGCTTCACTGGGTTTTGATATGGAAAAACTTGTTGCAGATAAAATGATCGTACTTGATCATGTATATGTCGAACAGGGCGAAATCCAGGAGACGGGCGAATACAATCTGGAAGGTTTGTTTATCCGTCTCAACCACGCGATTGAGAGCATCGGCGCCAAACGCGTCGCGCTGGATACTATAGAATCGTTATTCGCGGGATTGCCGAATCCTCTTGTGCTGCGCGCCGAACTGCGCAGGCTTTCCCGCTGGCTGAAAGAGAAAGGCGTAACGGTGATAATAACCGGAGAGCGCGGAGACGGGACGCTTACGCGTCAGGGCATTGAAGAATTTGTTTCCGATTGCGTCATCGTATTGGATCACCGCGTTATTGAGCAGACATCGACGCGACGGCTGCGGATTGTCAAATATCGCGGTTCAATGCACGGTACGAATGAGTATCCGTTCCTGATTGACGAGAGCGGATTATCGGTCCTGCCCATCACATCAATCGGACTGGCGCATATGGCTACATCGGAACGGATCTCAAGCGGCATTCCGCATCTTGATACAATGCTCGGCGGCAAGGGATTTTTCAAAGGAAGCAGCGTACTTGTCTCGGGCACGGCCGGGACCGGCAAGTCCAGTCTGGCGGCCCATTTTGCCGCCGCCGCATGCCGCCGCCGCATGCCGCCGCGGAGAAAAAGCTATCTATTTCGCTCTTGAAGAATCCATGGAACAGATAATGCGAAATATGCGTTCCATCGGTATTGACCTTGAGCCATGGGTGAAAAAGGGTTTGCTTGAATTCCATTCCAAACGCGCCACCTTTTACGGTTTGGAATCATATTTGGCGGCCATGCATAAAGAGATTATTTCATTTGAACCAAAAATTGTCGTAATAGATCCCATAAGCAGTTTCATTGTCGGCACGAACGAATTTGAAGCTGGTTTAATGCTGATGCGTTTGATAGATTTCCTGAAATTCAATAAGATCACCGCGTTTATGACCAGCCTCACCACAAGCGGCAATGATCCGGAGCATACGGAGACAAACATATCATCCATGGTGGATTCGTGGCTCCTGCTGCGCGAACTTGAATCCGACCGCGAGCGCAATCGCGGGATATTCATCATCAAATCGCGGGGGATGTCGCACTCCAATCAAATACGCGAGTTCATATTTACAGACCACGGCGTGGAATTGGTTGATGTATATGTCGGTCAGGACGGTGTGCTCTCCGGCTCGGCAAGGATAGCGCAGGAGGCGAAAGAAAAATCAGGACAATTATTGCGCGAACAGGAAAAAAGTGAAGGAAGGAGCCGAAAATGAAAACAGGTAAAGTGGAAAAGAATATATGGATATTGCGATTGTATGTCGCCGGTACAACACCCCAATCCGTGCGCGCAATTGGCAATATAAAAAAGATATGCGAGGAATATCTGAAAGAACTATATGATCTGGAAGTGATAGACCTCTACCGAAAACCAGGCCTGGCCAAAGGGGAACAGATACTTGCCGTGCCGACGCTTATAAAAAAACTGCCTCCCCCTTTGCGCCGGATAATAGGCGATATGTCAAACCTCGATCGCGTGCTTATAGGACTTGATTTGCGGGAGGCAAAGAAAACGTAAGGCGTCAAATATCCTTAAGGGATTAATTAAATGGAAAAAAAAGAAAGAATAAAAACGGAAAAACAACTGTATCTTGAAAACAAGGAATTGCGTTCGCGTTTAGCTGAAGCCGAAGAAGCGCTTGCCGCCATTCGCAGTGGCAAAGTGGACGCGATCCTCGTTTCCGGGGATAATGGCGAAAAAGTATTCTCGCTCGCGTCAGCGGAAACCCCGTACCGCATCATTATTGAGGAAATGAGCGAAGGAGCGGTTATTCTTTCAAAAGACGGGTTGATACTTTATTGCAACAACCGGTTTGCCGAACTTGTATCTGTTCCGCTGGAACAAATAGCCGGCTCATACTTCACCCGGTTTGTTGAAGAAAGTTATGGATCCAAATACGATGCATTGCTGCAAGCTGGCCTTAAGGGCAATAGCACTGGAGAGATTGCCTGTATTGACCGCGGCAATAATCCCGTGCCTCTTCATTTATCATTCAGGCGCCTGCATGCGGATATGCCGGGCACTG
>RPPD01000198.1 GCA_003818675.1 Spirochaetaceae bacterium | reverse complement strand
CTATGATGGAGTTTTCTCTGCGGTCAACAGAGAGCTGTATCTGGAGCATGTTTACAAGGGAATGGAGCACGCTGCGAATGAACAGGTTGTTGGTCAGGCTGTTCTCAAGGGCGGTGAGAGTTCGGCTCATTTTTTCCGCCTCCTGCTCTATCAGAATCTTTTCAATTGTGGTGATGTTAAGTTCCCTGGAAATCTGCTCCAGTTCCCGCTTCTGGATTTCCAGTTCGGAGATTTTTTCATTTAAAATCTTGGAAAGTGTGTCAATTACCTTTCGTTCTTTGACAACTTTCTCCCGTTCGTTTTCAAGTTCGCGGATCCGCTGGTCCAGGTCCAGTTCCTGGCGGAAACTCTTGATGGCTTCGCGCAGTGTGATGGCGAGGTCCTCCGGTTCCCATGGTTTGGCGATGTAGCGGTACAGGTCCGCTGAGTTCACGGCGTTTGTCACGCCATCGGTCGTGGCCTGACCGGTTAAAAGAATTGTCTTTGTCGCAGGCGATAGTATATGCATTTCCGCAAGCAGCTCATCACCCTTCATCTTTGGCATTATGTAGTCACAGATGACTACGGGAATTTCCCTGCCTTCATGTATGAGGTCCCTGCAGAGTTCAAGGGCCTCCTCGCCTGACTCCGAGATTTCAACAACGTAGGAATCACCGAGGATTTCACCGAGTTCAGTACGCAGGCTTTCAATGATTACGCGCTCGTCATCCACGCAGAGTATGACGGGTTTTGGCTTTTGCAGCATGCTGTATGTGCGGGGGTTGTTTCCAGAAGTATTCATGGGTTGCCTCCCGCATCCACGACTGGCAGGATTACCGTGAACTCGGTTTTCCCGGGGACGCTTGACAGGGTTATTCTACCATCGTGTTTTTCGACGATTTTTCGTACAATGTCAAGTCCCAAGCCAGTACCCTCACCGCGTGGTTTGGTGGTGAAAAATGGGTCAAATATTTTAGACTGGATTTCCTTTGGAATTCCGCTTCCAGTATCGCTGATTGTCACAATGACATTTCCGTCCTTCTCATCCACAAAAAGAGAAAGCATACCTTCGCCTGGCATGGCATATATGGCATTATGGATTAGATTCATCCAGACATGGATCAGATCCTCCGGGAAACATGGAATGACAGGTCTTTTTTTGTATTCCCGAACCACTTCAATGTCATATTGAATTTGGTTGTGGTACAGTGTCAATACCGTCTCTATGCCATCCACTATATCCGAAGAAAGCCTCATGGTGGGTGTATCGCTCCTCATGTACTGCTTTAGCGCGAGGATCACATTTGAGGCCCTCGTTGTGGCAGTGGTAATGATTTCTGAAGACCGGTAGAAGCTGGAGACTTTATCCGCCATGTGCAGGATCCGACGGCATTCCTCACTGTTAAACAGGGGAAGAAATTGTTCAATCCCGTCATAAATCCGCATTCCCACAAATGTCTCCGCCACAGATTCCGCATCCGGGATGCTGCGCTGCACAAGAAATGCGGTGATGTCCTTGCGGATTGTCCGCTCCTCCCTTGACGATGGCCTTTGCTCACAGCCCACAGCCTTGTCCACCAGGAGTTTGAAGAAATCCAGATCTGTGGGAGACAGGACCTTGAAAAAGAACGGGAGGCTGCGCACAGTCTGGTCTAACATGCGGGCTATGTTCTGGACAGATGAACGGATGGCCGAAAGCGGGGAATTGATCTCGTGCGCGATTCCCGAAACAAGCTGACCCAGGGCAGCCAGCTTTTCAGAAAGAAGAAGCTGTTCCTGAGTGTCCTTCAGGTCTTCCAGTGCCTTGGAGAGGAGGGCTGTGCGTTCTTCAACCATTATTTCCAGTTGCCTGCGATATTCCTCAAGATCTTCCTCGGCTGCCTTGCGCAAAGCAGGCACGGGAAGAATGGTGATTTTTACCAGAGCGGGTTTTTCAGATACCGACAGATCAGTATTTACCGCGGTGACGCGGAAGATGTAGTTCCCCTCCGGGATGCCGCAGTAGGTAACCTCGTTTTCAAATGTGTCATGCCACTCTGTCTCATGACCATCTAGTGTGTAGCTGTAGTACATGGTACTGGTGCCAAGATGGATGCCCCTGAAGCGGAAACGGATTTCCCGTGTCATGAGAATTTGTATTTCTGACGGGGAATCCCAGGTGCGGTCTGTTGTGACAGATTCTATTTTAACAAGCGGTGGTGAGAGAGGGCGATTCTTATAGTGGATTATTCCGTGATATGTGCTTATCACGAGTGAATTGTCCTTCTGCGGGATTATTCCTGTAATGCCCGAGCCAGGCAGGCCTTCGTTTATGGTGAGTCGCTGCAGATGATGCCTGTCTGTGCAGTACAATCCGTTTTTTGTGCCGAACCAGAGTGTTCCGTCTTGTGCCCTGCCTGAGCATTGGTGGTTTGTTGAGCGAAATCCTGCAACTGGTCCCCATGGCACAAACTTGTCCTTATCCATGAAAAAAACACCAGCGTGTGTCCCCACCCAGAGTATGTTGTCTTTATCCTCCACGATGGAGAGTATGGCGGTATTGGAAAGCCCGTCTTTTTCAGTATAGATGCGGAGTTTGCCCTTTTCCAGGCAACCCAGCCCGTCTTCCCAGAATCCGCCCAGCCAGATACGCCCAGATGAATCTTCGTAAAGCCTGCCTACTGTTTTTAGCGGGATATGAATGGATTTCCATTTCCCGTGGCTGTAGACTGCAAGGCTCCCGGGATTGCGCGTACCTGCATAAATAGTGCCATCACGGGACTGCAGAAGCGAAAGGATGCTGTCTGATTCAAGGCCATTTTGCCGTGTGTAGTGCCCGCATATTTCTCCTTTGAAAAAGGTTGCCTCTCCAGTGAAGTAGTAAATCCCGTCAGCGAAAGTTCCAACCCATATGCTGTCTTTCTTGCCTACTACCAGCGCGTGAATCTTGCTGCCAAATACTACTGTCTTCTCGCTCTCCTGCTGCCTGAGAAACACGCGTTCTTCACTTCCGAACCAGAGGCCACCCCGGGAATCCTGGGCCATGGTTTCACCAACAATGCGGTGTGAAAGAAGAAGTGTCGTATCAACAGAAACCCTGCTTAGCCCGGAGTAGGCATAGGACAGCCATATACCCTGGTCCTGGTCCTGTGCGATATCAGAGACAAAAGGACTCAAGAGGCCATCGTCTTCACCCAGAGTGAGCAGATTATTGTTTTCAAGTATGAAAACGCCTGAAAAACTTCCAATCCAGATTCTTCCTGCAAGATCCTCAAAAACAGAGCTTATCAGTGTGCGAGGGATGCGGTTTTCAATCTTGATAACATTCCCCGTTTCATTTTCCAAAAAACACAGCCCTGCCGTGGTACCCACCCAGATGCAGCCGTGGGAATCCTTAAACAGTGTAGTGATGGAATTAACAGGCAGACCGTCTTTGAAAGTATAAACGCGGGATGTATCATCCGAAAAATAATACAGGCCATTCCCTGTGCCAGACCAGACTTTTCCCGGACCGTCAGGGAGAATCGCGGTTATTACTGTGTTGCCCAGAGTGAATTTATTCAGTGAGCCTTGTGCTCCGTTGTCATTTGCAAAGAATAAACCGTGCGATGTTCCTCCCCATAGAATTCTGTTTTGCCTGTCATATGCGCAAGCAGAGATGTTTAAAGAAGGCATGCCGATACAAGGTGTCAGAAGAGAAGTCGATGCACTTGTAAAGAAAATCATGCCATGGCGTGTGGCTATCCAGACATTACCGGTTACAGGATCACCAGTGATTGCGTGTATTTTATCATCATCCGTGGTTGCACTGAATGGACGTTTTAGCGGTGTAAACACTGATCCATCAAAACGGAACAGTCCCTCGGTCCTGGAACCCACAAGCAGGGTTCCGGAAGATTCATGCCGTATCGATGACACACCGGCTGGCGCACCCTGGGGAACGTCAAAGTGCCTGAGATGAAAACGTTTCTCTGGAACCGGAAAACAGTGTAATGCTGTTTTCCCCGGCTTCTGTTTACTATTTGTCACTTTTCAATTATAGTATGCCGGAAAAACAATAACAAGTTTGCACAATGTTGCGGGAGTGAATGGTGGCGAAAATACTTATAGTCGAAGATGAACTTCCCATCGCGGAGCTTATTGCATTGAATCTCCAGATGGCAGGTTTCCAGACAGAACATGCCCCTGACGGGGAAAAAGCTTTTTCCATGATTCAGGCAAAAAACTTTGATCTGGTTCTCCTTGACATCATCCTCCCGAAAATGACAGGCATTGACCTGCTCCCTAAAATCACAAGCAAAAAAATACCCGTGATATTTTTGACATCCAAGGATTCAGTCAGGGACAAGGTGGGCGGTTTGTCCCTTGGTGCCGAGGATTACATCACGAAACCATTTGAAAGCGCAGAACTGGTCGCCAGGATCAAGGTTGTACTGCGCAGGCAGGAAAAACCAAAAACAGTCCTGAAGTTTGAGAACTTTATTGTTGACCTTGAAAGCAGAACAGTAAAAAATAAAACAGGAGAAATATCCCTCACCATGAAGGAGTTTGAGCTGCTTCATTACCTGATAATTCACCGTGGCGCTGTAGTGTCGCGGGAACAGCTTCTGGAAAACGTATGGGGGTATAATTTTACCGGCAATACAAGGACAATAGACATTCATGTAAACAAGCTGCGCGAAAAACTTGGAACATCAAAGATCACCACTGTTTTCAAGCTTGGCTATAAGCTGGAGGAATGACGCGTCATGAGGGTGCGTTCCAAGATCCTGCTATTGTGCATTGCGCTGTGCGGCACGGTGATAATAGTGCCTGGCATGCTTCTCATTTTTATCAACTTCAGGCAAGCGGAAGATTTTGAACTCAGGAGTCTCCGTCGTGATTCCATCCAGATCAGGAACACCTTCACCAATATGTACTGGGCGGAGCAGCATTTTCGCCTGATGGACACTTCCGCCAATAATGATGAACAAGATGCCTCGGATACAGCCCGCACCATAGCCCAGGATCTTTTTTCCGGGCTGGCTGGTTCCGGGCTTTTGCTGGATTTTTTTACATCTGATGGAGATCTATTCTATACAAACCATGCTGTTTTTCAGGGTGACCGCATTGAGATCACTTCCTGGACCAGGGGAACATGGAACCAGGCAATCAAGAAAATTGGAGAGCGGCGTTATTTCATTGTAACTGATGGAATCGAGGCCGGAAGCCAGCTTTTCCTTTTTTCCGTTTCCCGGGATGTGTCGCATGTCGATG
>RPPD01000197.1 GCA_003818675.1 Spirochaetaceae bacterium | reverse complement strand
GCCATTATTCACATAATGAAAAAACAGCGGCTGAAAAAGTACTCGCCATGCTATCTGAGGGGAAAGAGATGGCCATAGTATGGGATTAAGGCACACCCTGACGTTACGACCCTGGAACCTACACTGTCCGCCTGGCGCGCGAAGCTGGTCATACTGTCATCCCTGTACCAGGCCCCTCAGCCCTGGCATTCCTGCTTTCTGCTGCGGGCTTTCCGGCAAAGGGCTGTACCTTTGCCGGTTTTCTGTCGCCAAAAAAAGGACGCAGAAAAAACGAGCTCAATCGGCTGCTGGAGACAGAATCTCCCTTTGTAGTGTATGAATCTGTGCACAGGATCTTGGGCTTTCTTGAGGACCTGGTGGAACTTGCCCAGACCGCAATATTGTGATGGGCAGGGAAATGACAAAGCTCTATGAAGATTTTTTTTCCGGCAAACCAAAAGATATATTGACTCATTTGACCCAAATGTCGATGATAAAGGGTGAGTTTGCAATATTTATAGCGGCCAGGAAAAATAGTAAAGATTTAGAAGTTGAATGACGATATAAAGAGTGTGAAAGGAAGGGTAAGGCCATGACAATTCAAGGCATAGGACCTTTGGATCCCATTTCGAAGCCCAACAAGGCGGAAAAGGCGGAAAAAGTCCATAAATCAGACTCCGCAGACTCAATCTCCGTCTCCCAGGAAGCCAAATCAAAGGCTGAGGTCTATATGGCTACCGAGCTTGCGAAGAAGTCGGAAGACATACGCTGGTCCAGGGTGGAGGAAGTCAAGCGGAAACTAGCGGATCCCAATTACCTTTCACAGAAAGTGATCGAAGAGACCGCTGACAAGATACTGGATCATTTCAACCTGTAATCGCAATTATTCGGATTGAACTTTAATCAGGCGGAGGGATGTAACATCTTTCCGCCTTTTTTTAATTGTAGGCTTTGAAGAAAAGGTTTTTCATGATACTTTTCAGCAGGATGGAGGAAAAGCCAATGTCAGATCTAGTTTTTTCACTTCCACATGAAACCTACTTCGGCGTTGATATCATTCACCGCCTGGGATCAATTGTCTCCCGCTACGGAGACAGGGTGCTGCTTGTGACCGAGGCAATCCTCTATGAACGGAACACAATCGAGCATATAGCGGAGTTTCTGGAAAAAAAGAATATTTCCTTCATTGTGTATGACGAGGTTGTGCCCAATGCCACAAGCACCGCGGTGGAGGAAGCCCTCCTTCTCTCAAGAGGTTCCCACGCCCAGGTCGTTATAGGCATGGGTGGTATCAGAGCCCTTTCAATGGCAAAAGCAATTGCCATGGCAAGCCCTGGCAAAATGGATATTGACGAGTACATGAGCGGAAAGGCCCCGACTACCGAACCGCTCGCCTACATAGAAATTCCAACAACCTGCCGCAGTCCATTCATGTTCACCGACGAGTGTCTCCTGGTAGACGCAAGGGACCGCACAGGCAGGATCGTGCATACGCAGAAAAACATCACAAAGGCAATCCTCTTTGATCCAAAACTTTCCATCACCCTGCCAGCCAAGTACACAGCTGCCACATTACTTGACACATTTCTGGCCGCGTTTGAGGGGTATATCTCCGCGAAGGCAAACCTCCTTTCTGACACACTCTTCCTCAAGGCGTTTGAATACGTCATCGAAACGCTGAAGCCCATCACGAGTGATCCGGAGGACATTCGCCTGCGAATCCATGCATGCTATGCGGGCCTATTTACCGCAATCGGACTTTCCATGTCCAGGTCAGGTTTGGGTTCTGCGCTCACGTATGCCATAAATTCAAAGCTCATGGTTCCCAAATCCTGGATATCCACACTTCTATTTCCAAAAGTCATCAACTTTTTCACCAACACAAGCTCAGAGAAAATTGCCACTGTAGCAAAGCTGTTGGGCGAAGATATTGATGGCATCTCCTCAATTGACGCCTCGCACAAGGCTGCTGAAGCCATTCAGCGCATAATATCAGAGCTTTCATTCCCCTCACGTTTGAGAGACTTAAACCTAAAGATGGAAGACATGATGGACATAGCCTCCACAGCCAGGGGATACGATATGATGAACTATAATCCCAGAATGGCGTCCATCGAGGAACTCTACGAAATCCTCAAGGACTCCTACTGACGGAAACCTCCCCATGTACCCGCTGAAGAAATTGGCAGAACTTCCGCCAAAAACACGCTGCAAGAAAATCGTACTCATCCTGTCAAAGCTGGAGCATGACCTGACGGTTGCACTAGCAACCGATGTTGCACTAGCAACCGATGTTGCACTAGCAACCGATGTTGCGGAAGGGTACTTCTGCGATCTTGTGGTTATTTTATCAAAGGATACTGCCCTCGCACAGCTTGTGACAGCCGATATGGCATACCCCGCGATTCCGCTCATCCGGCGCATCAACACATTAAGGCATGCGATAGCCTCGTACCTGGGAATTGTGCCTGCCGAATGGGATTTCATTCAGGCAGACACTGGTCTTCTGGACGCTTCACAAAGACAGGTCCATCCATTTTTCATTTACATGGAAGACATCCGCTCGCCATACAATGTCGGTTCCATCATGCGAAGTGCCGAGGCCTTTGGCGTTGAAAAAGTTTTCCTTTCACCGCGTTGTCCGAAACCTGACCATCCGCGCGCTTCCCGCTCAGGTCGTGGCGCTGAGAAGATTTTACCATGGGAAATATGCACACTTGGGCAGGCAATCGAAATCGCGGCAGCCTGGAACACAAAACCGTTTCCGGTTTTTGCGCTTGAAACAGGTGGAACTCCCATAATAAAGTTTTCCTTTCCTTCCGCGGGTCTTGTCATCATTGGTTCCGAGGAGCTGGGCGTAAGCGATTCCGCGCTTGCCGCAGCAGACAAGTCTTCTGGCAGGGTCACAATCCCCATGGCCGGCGCCAAGCGTTCGCTTAATGTGGCGGTTTCATCCGGTATACTCATGCAGGCATGGTTTTGCGCGCTGAATTGACCAAATACGGACGAGGCTATACAATCTGACAAGAGGAATTTCCATGCAGAAGACAATCAGACCTCGCGGACTGACCACACTGGCTATTATCAATTTCATATTTGCGGGATTGAAAGGTTCAGGCTTTTTTTTCACACTGATGGGTGTGCTGTTTGCGAGCTCATTTGCAGCCAGGCGTGGTGTGCCAATAAATACCGGTGAAATGTCCGCGGGCTCCCTGATTTTTCTGATAGCGGACATAATACTTGTGAGCTTCATGGCTATTTCAGGCATTGGATACCTGCGCATGAAGAGGGTGACAGGATTGCTCTTTGGAAACCTCTATGCCTCCCTTTCCTTTTTAAAGGTTGTAACAAACATCATCTTTATGCCTGAGCTCAATCTGGATTTCAACCTCTTCACCATGGCGGACCTCGTATATCCCCTGATGACAATTTTCTTCCTGAATTTCGTGTTTACGGATGTCTGGAGGACCCGGCACAAGCTCTTTGAGTCCATGGAAAACGGAGAACTGCCGGAGCGGACCACCATCAGTACTCAAAAAGAAAAAAGCGCACCAAACACCGTTCTGGTCTTCATGCAGAGCATACGGCAGACTCTGCGAAGTTCACAGGGTATCCTGTTCTTTTTCTTTTCACTTGTCGCCTTCATGTTCGTGGCTCAAATAGTAATCTGGATCTGTGCAGCTCCCGGCATGGGAGTCACACAGGGAGTTCATCCCAAGGAAGAACTCGGAAACCTGGTTATCAAGGACTCGGCCAAATACATGTCAGTTATATTTTATGGCTGGCTGTTAGACGAGCCTGATCCAGGGAAGGAAAACGGGAACACTGCAAAAGCCGAGGATACCTGGGCATATAAACTGGCGAATGAAAAACCTGCCTTGCTTGCCTTCATTTACACCATCCTCATGTTCCTGGTGCCGGTCATGTGCGCCTTTGTTACATTCAACCAGATTCCAGAGGATGCAAGACGCAAGGGTTTTCGATACCTGCTCCTGCGTACCAGCAGGGAGTCCATTTTCTTTGGCAAACTCCTCGCCACACTTGCCATTGTGATTCCAATTATAATACTCACAGTTGTGACCATTTCCGCATACATTCATTTCAGGTATGGTTTTTATCCGCTTGACCAGGTTGTCGGATTCAGCCTTCATGCAATTATTGCGCTCATCCTTATAAGCATCCCGTCCGTTGCACTCTGCATTGCTTTTTCCACCTTGATCAATTTTGGATTTGCATCGCTTGCCGCAAGTGTTGGACTTTTTGTGGCGGTTCCAATATTCACCCGCATTTTACACGAGCTGTGGGAACCACTTTTTCTGCTTCAGTACATTTTGCCGGGAAAGGCCGGATATTTCCTTTTCCACCCCGAATGGTGGGTTATTATACTCTCCGCAATCGGAATAATGTTATACGCCGTCCTGTTTGCCTGGTGCGGCAATTACCTGTTCAAGAGAAAGAGCCTATGAGTACAGCAATACAGATTGACAACATCACTAAAAAATTCGGTTATCTCACCGCCTTGGATGGCGTAAGTTTTTCGGTTCCGGAGAACACCATCTATGGGGTATTGGGGCCAAATGGAGCGGGCAAGACAACACTCTTTTCCATAATCGCAGGTTTTTTTGCTTCTGACGCAGGAAAGGTGACAGTGCTGGGAGAAGAGGACAGAGGCCGCCTTCGCGGTCGCATGAGCATTCTTCCACAGAATGCCCTTTTTCAGGCGAACATTCCAATAATAGACCAGCTGACCTATTTCTTGAGGCTTCTTGGCAGGAGCAAAGCACGTGCGGAATCAGAGGTACTTGATGTGCTAAAACTCGTGGAGCTTGATGATGTCATGCACCGCGAGACAGCTACTCTGTCACACGGAATGTACAAACGTCTGGCCCTGGCACAGGCATTTCTGGGCGAGCCCGAGGTGATCATACTTGACGAGCCCACATCAGGTCTTGACATCAAGACAGCCAAACAAATCCGCGATCTTATTAAAAAGCTTAAGTCCAGCGCCACTGTCATTGTGAGTTCACACAACATGGACGAAATGCGCGAACTCTGCGAGTCCGTTGCCTTCCTCAATATGGGAAAACTCGTGGCTGCAGGGCCTGTGGATATGGTAACAGGAACCTCGCGAACAATAGACTGCATACTTGGCAGACCGCTTGAGGAACCGGAAAAGTCCGCGATTGCTGCCATGGAAGGCATCAAGACCGTGGAATCCGCAGGAGAGGGCAAGTATTCAAT
>RPPD01000196.1 GCA_003818675.1 Spirochaetaceae bacterium | reverse complement strand
GAGGCCTGAAACTGGCAGTCCTCAAGCATTATCGCTTTCCAACGTACAGAACGTGGCAGGCCGCGCATTTTACAACTCAAGCAATACCTGGGTAGACTCGCAAATACAGGGACAGACTCAAAGCAGCACACGCCGCATACAGTTCGCGAGTGATGAATACTGGAAGCTCAGCCGTGAAGAACCTCTGGCAAACCAGTACCTGGCACTTGGCAGGAATGTCCGCTTCGTGCACAACAATGTCCTGATAGAGATTTATGAATAGGGTGCCCCAAGGGTTACCCACATTTGATGGTATGTTGAGGGATAATAAAAAGGCGCCGCAGAAATATGCGGCGCCTTTTATTTACATAGTATAACCGACACGGCGAAAAATCCGCCTGCACCTATTTTAGTATAACATCCAGCTGGTCTATTATTCCCCTTATGCCGTTCTGTCCGCCTATGATGGTATATCCGCGCTTCTCGCCTTGAGCAAGGCTTAAGGGATTTTCGGTTCTGGCTGTCTCCATGCTGTTGAGACTCCAGACAGCCTGCAGAAATCCCGAGCTGGATTCAAGCGAATATTCTATCAGGTAGCGTTTTCCTGGTTCCAGGTTTTTTATGCCTGACGGGAAGAAGTGTTCACGGCCCTTGACCTTGAGTCTTAATACAAGCTCTCTTTTGGCATCAAAGAAAAAATCCAGTGAGAAAAGAGAGTCTGTTGTAGTTAGCGTAAGTATTTGTTTGCCTGCCTGCTCTCCTTCAAGAGTCACGCCAAGACTTACAGTAAACGGTTTAACATTCTCTTCCTGAATTGGGAAAATCAGCTCCGGGCAGACAAATCCCGCCTGTCCGTTGAACTTCATGCCAATGGTCTCTCCAATAATAACTGGAGTTGGCCTGCGCAGCTGGGGAAGCTGTGGTGCTGTGTGCTTTTCCCTTTCACGGAGAGCGCTTACATATATGGAAAACAAGTCATGGTAAACATTTCCCGAAACAGAAGTGCTATCGGACCCACCCTTTTTTGCGGAGACATACAGGTCAGTTGTTGCCTTGTAGGGTGACTCAAATTTAAAATCATGGCTGTTGGCGGGTGGGGACGGAAAAATTTCAACGGTTACGGTGTACACACCTTCTTCCTTTGGCGCTTCCCAGAGAATCTGGTCATAACCGTCCTTGTAACTGCCTCGTGCGATGATTGTCCTGCCGTAACTCCACCTGAAAAACGGATTGTATGTATTTTCATTTCCGGTAAATCCGGTATCTGCAATCAGCAGTATGGTTTCAAGCGGGGAAATTACAAGTGGATAGGACTGGACACTCCGCAATTCCATCCGGTTTTGAGCGCTGAAAAAAACCCTGCGCTCAGTGCCCACCAGTTTTTCCTGCTGGAAAAGAGAAAGCACCATATCATACTGACCTTCTGCAAGTGTCGGGATTTCAATAGGCAGATCAGTGTTCATTTCTGGTGATATGCGCTCGCTGTGACCCACAGAATCCCCGAATTCATTAAAGAGGTCAATTTCCAGTTTTAAAGAAGGCTTGTTGTTTTCATTTCCATGAATTTTGAAAAAAAGAAAACCCGCACTGCCCGTGGCAGAACGTTCTGCAGAAAGTGAAGCAGCTCCTGAAAGGATTTCTCCATCTTTTGTAGATATGATTTCAAGTGAAGCATCATCTCCGTTGCCAAGAAAGTCGGCACTATCCCCACAGGCGAACAGCATTATTGCCGCCACGAACGAGACAAAAATGATGCGAGAACGGTTAAATCTTTTCATTCCCCTCTCTAAGATATAAAGGTATCACAATATGGAAAAAAATCAATATTAAGATGGTTTTTTTATTCTTCAAGGGTCTTTATTTTACACTAGTAGAATTCCAATCAAAAAAGAACTAAACTAACATAAAAATTAATATTATTTATCATCATATTTTAATTATTCATTTTTCTATTGATTTTATTAAAGAAATATGGTATTTTTTAAACTGAATGAAAACAGTCACACCAATAACCCTTATTGTGATTGTGTGCTGTTTGAAAGAGGGTTTTCTATGGAAAAGAGAATGTTGAAGGAATGTCCTGTTTGCGGAGACAGTCTCCGCGTCAGAGTCTTTCAATGCGCATCATGCCAGACCAGGGTTGAAGGAGTTTTTGAACCTCCCCAGTCCAGATTGCTGTCGCTTTCGCGCAAGGACCTGGAGTTTGCAGAGCTCTTCATTCGGGTCAGAGGAAACATCAAGGAAGTCGAAAAAGTTCTTTCTGTTTCCTATCCCACAGTGCGCAGTATGCTAGACGGGGTAATTGAGCGGATGGGATACACTGTACGCAATGAACAACTGTCAACGAAACGCCGCATGGAAATAATTGAACAGCTTGAAAAAGGAGTTATTACAGCAGAAAAGGCCGCTGAACTCCTAAAATCAGGCGGAGACGAAGACGAAAATTCCGCAGACAGCAAATAAGGAGAGATTATGGACCAGGAAAAACTGCGAATATTAAAAATGATCGAGGAAGGTAAAATATCAGCTGCTGAAGGCGCAAAACTCATGGAAGCTCTTGAAACAGGCGCTGTTAAAAACGGAAATGGTGACTCACAGAAAAAGGAAACCGAGGCAACCCAGCTGCGAATAAGAGTAAGCGATATTGAAACAGATCATGTCAAGGTGAACCTCACAATTCCCATCGGTTTTGCGCACATGGTAAAGTCCCTGATTCCGCAATCTGAAATTGAGAAGCTTGAAAAACAGGGCGTAAACCTGAATGCCATATTTGAGATGGTGAACACTGGAAGAATCGGGAAGCTGCTCGATGTAGAGGACCAGGAACATCACCAACATGTGATTATCAGCGTAGAATAACACGCCCTTAGACAGCATCCCAAAGTGCATAGAGCGGACACTCGGTTGAAATGGTCTTTTCAGATCCGTCTTGAAGCAAGAGTGAAAGTTCATGACAGTACAGCGCATGCATGTCAAACCTTGGGTCATCAAGCAGGAATGATGATGCGCTGTTTTTATAAAGCCTGTCACCGGCAATCGGCAAACCCAAAAGAGAGAGATGCATCCTTATCTGGTGGCGCACGCCCTTTGTTATGGCTGCCTCCACAAGACAGAATCCTTTTTTGCGGCTTTTGATCTTCCATTCAGTCATGGCCTCCTGTGGTTTGCCGCGGTAAGATCCCTCATCTGCTCTGATCATCCTGTTTTTTTTTGTTTCATGGTGCGCTATGGGTATGGACATCTGTCCGCAATTTTTTTCATTGTCACCATAACAAATCGCGCAGTATTTTTTCTGTACTTTGTTTTCTTTCATCTGCAAACTGTAATATTTGAAGGATTCATCTGTGCAGGCAAAAAGAACCAAACCTCCGGTTTCGTTGTCCAGCCTGTGAAGAAGACCTCCCTCGCCTTCCCTGAATCCCTTCACCGTTTCAAGTTCTGGGTATGCGGCAAAAAGCCTCGTGCAGAGGTTGTCCTCTCTGCCCAGGCCAGTGGCAAGCCCCTGTGGTTTTACCATGGCCAGGAGGTCATCATCTTTCCATGCTATTTTTATTTCTTGCAACAGCTTCATAACTGACCGACAAACGGCAGCAGGTATATATAACCCAGGTTGAAGAGCCAATCATATCCAAAGAGCAGTAAAAATGCGAGAAAACCTGAATACTGGATCACGCGACTTAAAATATGATACCTCCTGTATTCTGCGGGTGGATTTAATGTTTTCAATTTTATGAACATCATGATATTCAACACTACAAGATAGATTATACAGAGCAATGCAAACATAAGAAGTGAAAAAACCGAGTAATCAGGAAAAAAGAAAATAAACAGAATCATAATCACACCTGCGGCTAAAACAGGGAGTGAAGAAAACATCCTGAATTTGGAAAATGCGTTCAGATAACTCGCCTTTTCGGAATCTGTCAATGCTTTTAGACCCTTCTCGCTGATCATGCGTGACACAACAATTCCAACAAGATAACAGATTATCCCGATGATCATAAGGCAACTCATTAATCTCTCTCCTTAGAATTCCACAAATTTATCATGGTTATCCTCGTCCATAAACTCCGGGAAGGTATAAACGACAACCCCTGATCTCTTTATTTGCAGTTCCGCATATCCTTTCTTTGCAAGTTTATCAAGCGCATTTGTCGCATCCTCGATGGCCAGCCTGCCTTCAAGCGCCACCTCGCCAGGAGATACAATTCCGTGATTTTTCTTGGCAGTCTTGAGGATTATAAGCTCTACAGATTCCTTTTCCGTCTTCTTCGCAGGCAGACTTTTTGTCGAAACAACCACGCCCGCCTGTGACAGGGCCAATAATTTCTTGTATTTTATCTTCAAATTTATTTCAGAGACCTGTGAAGGAATACGAACCAGGTCCACAATTGCCAGTATGTGCCCAATACCAGGGATGCATCTGAAAACAGTTCCGACATTGAACTTCCGCATGTAAAACCGGTAGATTCCAGGACACGGAGTGAAACAAAATCCCAGGACCCATATTAAATATGTTATCCCAACATTAACCAAGCTATTACCTCGAATACAGGACTATCATAATACCGTTGGATTTGAATAATATCAATAGAATGGCCTTTTGAAATCATCCGGATATTTCCATGGTATTTACATACCGGAGGGGTACAAGATGCTTTCAGTAATCTCAAGCCATGCTTTGTACGGGATCAGCGGATGCATTGTCCAGGTAGAGGTGGATATCCGCTTTGGACTTCCAGGAATTGACATAGTCGGATTGCCTGACAGCGCAGTGCGGGAAGCCCGCGAACGCGTTCGCGTGGCAATCAGAAACTCGGGATTTGAGTTTCCTGCACAGCGCATCCTGGTCAGTCTTGCACCAGCTGGCATAAAAAAGGGGGGCTCTGCCTTTGATTTGCCCATAGCATTAGGGATCCTGGCAGCCTCGGGACAGATTGCATTCCCAAAATCTGAAAAAATACTCGTTCTTGGCGAACTTAATCTATCAGGCAAGGTCGGTCCCGCACGCGGAGTGCTCACAGCAGTAGAGGCTGGCTTGCGTGATCAACATGAAGTATTCCTGGTACCGCTGGAAAATCTTCCCGAGGCAAGAATTCTGTGCAGAGGAAAAATATTTGCGGTTACAGACCTGGGTCAGGCGGCAGTTCTGGTCTCGAGCGGTTTTACAGCTGGCATCTGTGATGCGCATGCACCTGCAGCAATCGCTCCTTTGAGTCTGAATGCCGCAAAAGGCGGCAGTCTGGACAACCAGGAGGTGTCTGCATCATTTTACAACATTTATTCAGGGGATTTTTCAGACATCAAGG
>RPPD01000195.1 GCA_003818675.1 Spirochaetaceae bacterium | reverse complement strand
GTAAAATATTTTTGGAACAAGGAACAAGGAGCCGTTATGCAAAAGATGACACTCAAAGTAGATGAGCGTACAAAAAACACAAAACGCGAGGTCGGAAGGATGCGACGTACAGGGAAAATCCCTGCCATTGTCTATGGACAGAGCAAGAATTTCTCCATCGCTGTTGATGAATACGAGTTCAATACCAAATTCAAGGTCATTTCAGAGAACATCATCATCACACTAAAAATTGGGAATATGGATGTTGATGTCCTTGTCAAGGATTACCAGGAAAGCCTCCTTAAAAACAGGATAGAGCACCTGGATTTTTACGCGATTGACCCGAACAAAGCCCTTCGCACGCATGTTCCGATACATCTTACCGGATCTGCCATAGGGCAGAGAGAGGGCGGCATTCTCGAACACCTTCTTCACGAGGTGGAAGTGGAATGTCTTGCGAAAAATCTGCCTGAAAATATTATCATAGATGTCTCCAACCTCGCCATTCACGATTCTGTGCATGTGCGTGAGCTTCCCGCACTCGAAGGTGTGAAATTCATCACTTCGTCCGACAATGTGGTCTGTCACGTGGTGACAAAGGCTGCAGAAATCGAGGAGAAGCCTGCAGAAGAAGCAGTGGTGGAAGGTGGCGAAGCAGCGGAAGGTGGGGAAGCAGCGGAGACTACAGAGGAAGGCGCTGCCGCATCAAAGGCTGGAGCCAAAGCCGCACCAAAGGCCGCACCAAAGGGCAAAGAGGAGAAATAAAACCTGCCTCGTGTTTTCATCGGGCTCGGAAATCCCGGAGAAGAGTACAGGACCCATCGTCACAATATTGGGTTTCAAGTTGTCGAGGAAATTGCGCGTAAATGCGGCATGACCCTTGCAAAGCCGCATTTTTACAGCAATTTCAGGATTGCTATGGGTTCCCATGCCCGTAGAACCTTTTTTCTTGTAGAGCCCCTGACTTACATGAACCGCTCAGGAGAAATACTGAAGAGCGTTCTTAAGGCAAGCAGTGCAAAAAAGGAAGAGCTTGTCGTTATTTATGACAATCTTGACCTGCCGCTTGGAGCATGCAAACTCAAAACCTCCGGATCCTCAGGCGGACACAAGGGGCTGGAATCCATATTTGCTCAAGCGGGAACACAGGATATTATCAGGCTCGGAATTGGTATAGGGAGACCTGGCCGCAGAGGCGGAGTTGTGGACCATGTGCTGGGGCAACCAACCATGGAAGAGCAGAAGGTTCTGGATGAGTCAATTACAAGAGTTGTGGAACATGCGCTTTTGCTTTTGACCCAGCCTGTGGACAGGGTGATGAACCTGGTAAACCGCCGTACACAAGATGATTCTTCGAAAGATTGAAAAATACCTTAGATCGTGTGATTTGCCGGAAAACACATCTGTTGTAATCGCGTGTTCCGGAGGACCTGACTCGGTATGTCTGCTTCACGCATTTTCACAACTTCGGGATAAATTCTCTTTAAGGCTTCATGCTGCATATGTGGATCACGGGTTGCGCGATGTGCAGGAAAGAAGCCTGGAGAAGCAGTGCGTCCTGGAAAATACAAATTCACTCGAAATCCCGCTTGTGATAAAAACCATCCAGCCTGGTGAAATTAAGGATCATGCCAAAAAAAATAAAAAGAGCCTTGAGGAAACAGCACGCGAGTTCCGGTATAAAGCTTTCAGTACAATCCTTGAAGAGACAAGTGGAAATTTCTTGGCCCTTGGGCATCAGGCAGATGACCAGATTGAGACCATGTTAATGAGGTTTTTCCAGGGATCAGGCATAAGGGGGCTTGTGGGAATACCCAAAAAGCGCGGAAGAATCCTCCGTCCAATTTGCGAATGCACGAGGGAAGAAATACTTGGTTATTGCAAAGACAAAAAGCTCAGGTTTGTGACAGATTCAACCAATCAACAAATTGATTTTTTGCGAAACAAAATCAGGCACAGAGTCATGCCTGTGGTGCTTGATGGATTCCCTGGATTAAAAAGAAGCCTGTCAAGCCTCAGACTAAAAATGGCGTTTGCGGACAGGTTTATTTCAGCATATACACGAAAACATCTGAAATGGAAAAAAACAAATAATGGATTTTCCATATTAGCCAGAACCTTCATGAAAGAGCCGGAGGTTGTGCGTATCGAATCCTTTCAACTTGCTTATTCCAGGCTTCGCAAACTGGAAGGAAACGGAAATTTACCAATACAGCTTCCTTTCAGATTTTTGGCACCGCTTTATTCGCGTGATATCTCGTCAGGATCCAGGACCCTGCTTGCAGGAAGGCAAATCACCCTGTACAGGCATATGGACCGCCTTTTTTTGGAAAGAGGTGTTGTCTCTGTAGTGAAAAAAGGGTATGTTATTGAAGTATTACCAGATATGCCTTTTCGCCTGCCGCACGCAAAAGGCATACTTAAACGAACAAAGTACGGCGATCTTGCGGAAAACAGGGCGAATATTTTTGCAGACAGGAATATATCTTTTCCGCTGATCCTGCGGTCCTGGAAGGCGGGAGACAGGATTGACCTTGGCTTTGGGAGAAAGAAGCTAAAGAAACTGTTCCAGGAATGGGGAGTCCACCCAGCCTTCCGAATGCAGATTCCAGTCCTGGAAGATGCATCAGGTGTGGCGGCCGTTATAGGCGGACCTTTCGGATACTCTACAATTTTCAGGAAGGGAGCAACTCCTGACAAGGCGTCAGATTCTGATATTCTGATTCTGGACTTGCAACCAGAACAATAATTCAATACATTAGTAGTAATCTTTGGAGAAAAGAAATTGGATATGAACAGACAAAACAACAACAATAATGATCCCGGAAACCAGATTCCCAAGACTTCAGGGAGCAGAATGACTTTTTTGCTGATTCTTGGAGGCGCATTTCTGCTGCTTCTCTTTATCATGTATCAAGATAATGTTTTCAGCCCCAATATTGAAGTTTCTTTTTCAGAATTTATGAAAAGCATACAGCTTATTGACAGCCCTCAAAGAGTAACAAAGGTAGAAATCATTGACGAGCGGAAAATTGTATATGTCACCGCAGATAACAGTACACACACTACAATGATTCCGCTCAGGACCGACCCTTCGTTTTTAAAAATTCTGGATGAAAAGGGAATAGATTACACTGGAAAACCTTCTGTTGTTTCGCCTCTGGAGGTCATAATCAATATCCTCCCGTGGGCAATTATGATTTTCCTCTTTATTTTCATGTTCAGGCAATTTCAGGGAAGCGGCAACAAGGCCTTGTCTTTCGGCAAGAGCAGGGCAAAACGGTATTATGAAGGCTCTGAACGCACAACATTCCAGGATGTGGCAGGACAGGATGAGGCAAAATACGAGCTTGAGGAAATTGTGGAATTCCTCAAGAACCCGCAGAAGTTTTCAAAGATTGGCGCAAAGATTCCAAAGGGGGTTCTCCTTGTTGGAATGCCGGGAACAGGAAAAACGCTTCTCGCCAAGGCCATAGCTGGAGAGGCAAATGTAC
This sequence comes from Spirochaetaceae bacterium, assembly GCA_003818675.1. The sequence continues at coordinate 1,836 of RPPD01000195.1, read as the reverse complement.
CATTCTTCCACATGTCCGGGTCGGATTTCGTTGAGATGTTTGTGGGCGTGGGTGCAAGCCGTGTCAGAGACCTGTTTGAGCAAGGCAAAAAAAATGCACCATGCATTCTTTTTATAGATGAACTGGATGCCGTTGGGCGCACCAGAGGCGCGGGATACGGCGGCGGACACGATGAACGCGAACAGACCCTCAATCAGCTCCTTGTTGAAATGGACGGATTTGACACCAAGGCTGGCGTGATTATAGTTGCCGCCACCAACAGGCCTGATGTGCTTGATCCAGCGCTCTTGCGGCCGGGCAGATTTGACAGACAGGTTGTTGTGGACATGCCTGACATCCGCGAGCGTGAACTAATAATCAGGATACACTGCAAAAAAATATCCCTTGCAACAGATATTGACTTTAATAAGATGGCCCGTGCCACTCCTGGTACATCGGGTGCAGACCTGTCCAACCTGGTCAATGAAGCGGCCCTTTTTGCCGCACGCAAGGGCAAGCAAAAGGTTGAGATGGATGATTTTGAGGAAGCACGGGACAAGGTACTCATGGGTGTGGCCAGAAAGTCAAAGGTGATACCGCCCAAGGAAAAAGAAATGGTGGCCTATCACGAGGCTGGTCATGCACTGTTGCATTATTATCTGAAAAACGCAGATCCTCTGCATAAAGTAACCGTAATTCCTCATGGTCGTGCCCTTGGCATGGCATTGTCACTCCCTGTAGACGATGCATACAGCAAGAACAAGGGATGGCTTTTAGACCGTATTGTGATAATGATGGGCGGATACGCCGCAGAGAAGGTAATATACAAAGAGACTGCTACAGGAACAGAGCAGGACATTGAGCAGGCTACAAACATAGCACGCAGGATGGTCTGTGAATGGGGCATGAGTGATGCTCTTGGTCCCATAAATTACGGGCAGAAGGAAGAACCAATTTTCATCGGCAAGGAGATAGCACGTCACAAGGACTATTCAGAGGAAACCGCCAAGAAAATTGACAAGGAAATCAGGGTAATCATAGACGAATGCCTGGAAAGAGCCCTGTCATTATTGACCGAAAACAAGCAGAAATTGAAATTGCTTTCTGAGACACTTGTACAGCGTGAAACCCTGGATGATGATGAAATCAGGACACTCCTTGATTTCCCAAAACGTGAACAGGTGACAGCCTGACGGTTCCCCGTAACGCTTGAAAATCCTGAAAAAAATGGAGTGGGGAACCGCGGAGTTTCGTTGGTTTTTTAAAAAGGATGCAACGAAACTCCAATCTCCTTGACCTTATAAAATACCGGGAACATTCCCACGGAGCTATGTGGATTTGTTCCCGTTTGTGCATGGTATGGCCATAAATGATCTGTAAAAAAATGTTATCTTTTGTGTGATTTGTTGTTTATATGGCAATAACCCTTAACCAAGATCGGAGATTATTCAATGGTGCGTTTTCCAAGGATTTTGATTTTTGCCGTGTGCGTCATTGTTGTCACTGCGTGTACTTCGTTTCGAGACGAGGTGCCGGCAAACATCCCTGCGCTTTCTGCAGTGCTGCAAGATGATATCGAGCAGCTCGTAAAAGACGGAAAATACCTTGAGGTTCTTCAATATGTTGATGCATTAAAGCGAAACGGATCAAAGGTGGACCTGGAAATATTGAACGCGCAACAAACCCTGGCTTTTGATAATATTGGCAAGGAATTGGGCGAAGCGGTTGAATCAGGAGACTACTACAAGGCTATAGCTTATTTTCGTTCAATGGAAAATCTGGGGGAAAAAAAGCTTCTTGAAGGTTATAATCTTTCGGATCTCATGCTCAGGCTTTCAAGGAAATACGAGACAGACC
>RPPD01000194.1 GCA_003818675.1 Spirochaetaceae bacterium | reverse complement strand
GGAAATAAAATTCAGACCGTATCTGCATGTCATACCATTCAAGCCCAAAACTGATTCCTACATCAAGAAAGAAGCCCAGGTCAATCCGCATAAAATTACTGTCATAATTAATGACACCGGATGACCACAACAATTGGCTGTAGTTGACGATTCCGCCGATCCCGGCGCTCACATTCAGATACTGATTGAAGAAATATTTGGCATGGATTTTAAGTCCCATGGGCAGACGATACCCGCTTGAGAGATCAATAATTACGCTGTCAGGACCCGGTGAAACAAAATAATGGCAAGCTAAATTGTATGTCAGTCCAAATACGAATGGATTAACCATGATGTATACCCCGGCTGTTCCTCCAATCTCGAGACAGTTCATGTCTATCGACGGTTCATAATAATACGGGGCGCTTTCAATCTCAAGCAGGAATCCCAATCCATCCGCATGGCCGGACGCTGAAACAGTCTCCTCGGCAAATAGACCGCCAGATGAAGTAATGAGCAAAAAAACAAGCATGATTCTTTTTTGCATCAAATTCGTCCCTGTAAAGATTCTGCAAAACTTTATCACACTATACAGCATGTGACAAGCATGGATTCTGTTCCTGTTGTGAGGCATTAGAGGCAAAGCCGTATCAGTTCGCGGTATCTGAATAAGGCACAACCTGTCATCCAAACATCAACAAACTTTTCAGGCTTCACGCCGGTCGAGTTCATTGTGAACGATTGTGATGCAGTGGGCGGCAAACAGGACCTTCGGACCCAGGCGCAGGCCGCGCACGCCAAGGCGCTCAAGAAGGTGAAACGATTTTTTTTGCATGGGAATGTGATCGGTAAAAATAAAGCAGGCATCCTTTGAAAACTCCGTCTGGCGCAGGTCCTGGCCATCAGGATCAAGGATAAAAACTGGCATAAGCCCTGTGTATCTCCGGACAAGACGTTCAAAGCTTGTCCGGCCTACCGACAGCCCCGCATCCACATTAATCTCCTGGTCACCCTCAAGCCGGGCACCGGCAGTAAGTGCGCGCTTGATCACGGAAGCGATTGCCTTCTCGTGAAAGCCGCCCAGCCACATCAGGTTGCCTGAAGTCATTGTCACGGTTCTGGGCGCGGCCGGACCCGATTCCAGTACCAGGTGAAAAACAACATCCGGCCGGATATCTTTGGAAACAAAGAGCGCGCTCACGATGCTGTGGCTGATGATCTCAAAATGGTCAGGCTCGCCAAAACTTCCGTCGACCATTTCAGGGGACGCCGGCCCTTTTCTGGCGCGCAGTATGAAAACTTTCATGAAGGTTTTCCTTTGAAAAGGGTTATCAGGGTCTGGCCATAGGGATAGCTTGCGCCAAAGAAAACAAGGTCATAGGTCTTGTTGTTTTCAGCCGAGCGCTCGAGCCCCTTGAGGGCTTCTATCCCGACCGAGCCTGAGCCGCAGAACAAATCAAGCATGTCGGCATCATCAACCTGATCCCGCCAGATGTTGAACAGGGCTTCGCGCACCAGCTGTGTCATGGGCCGCACTTTCGGATTCTTCGTGAAGACAAGGTGCCTGCCCTTAAGCTCGCCGCCTATGATGTACATTTTCGCAGTTTTGTCCTTCCGCGCGTATTTGTCAAGCCGGGGCATGCTGTATGTGACTGTTTTTCAGAATAGGGAGAAATTCCTTATTTATAACTGTTTGCCGCAAAACTAAAATTGCTTAAAAATCAGTGAAGGAGTGAGTATGAAAATAATAAAAACGGTCATCCTGGTGACGGCATTTGTATTGCTTTTCACCCCTTGCGAAATATCAAGCGCGAATTTGACATCCTGACCCAGCTCGTCAATTTTTACCATGTTGATCCTGTTTTTTATTATGTTGACAATGCAAATACCGGACATTACAATTTTATTTCATCAGTAATGCCGGAATCAAGCCGGGCAGGAAAGGGGATTGATTTCATGAAGAAATATCTTTTTATACTGGTTTGTCTGCTTGCTCTCGCGGGTTGCGGCCCGAATCCGGAAGTAGAGGCGACAATCAACGAGATGCAGACAGCCTTGGATAAAGCGGAAAGCACTTTGATAGAGATAGATATCCTGAACGCAAACTTTTATAATGATCCTAATGAGGTATATTTGAGGGGGCCGGGGCTTATGAAAAAAACAATCGAGGCCCTCAATTCATCCGCAGACGCATATGATAACTGGAAAAACAACCAGCAAAAAATGACTTCGGATGATCAGAAGAGGCAGATAGACAGTCTGGCCAACAGGACAATCGCTGCATACGAAGCTTGCCAGGCTATTGCCGGCCAATAGCCGTTAATCAGCGGTTAAAACCTTCTTCTCCATTCGCTCAAGGAAAAACTCAAACTCAACGGTGTTCTTCAGCACAAACGGCATAAACACTTTCCCTAATGGCGATGATCAGGAATAATTGGAGATGAAAAAAACCCCCGGCAGGTGCCGGGGTTATCAGGGTGAAGTGCAGGAGAGGTTTATTCCCGTATCATTAAATGCTATTTGTACAACCGCCACCAGAAAGTCGATGCAGAAGGTGTGCCTTCCTGGTATACGGACGTGGGCTGAGAGCCATTATGACTTATATAGAATTTATTATACATATGATCATCGGCATACTCCGGATTATAGCAGGAAAATGTCATGTACTGGATTGCACCTACATTCTTCTTGTGTACTATCCTGAACATATATGGACTTGTGATGTGTGATATGAACCATTCTTCATCTGCCGCGGCCACCCAAATGAGCTGAAGCACATGATTATCCCAGGGCTGATCACTCCCGTCATCTTCACATACGTATTGCAGAAAATAGGAACCGGAAGTATATTTCAACCGCAACACGTAGATGGTTTTCCCGGATATACTCAGAACTACCGGGTCCCAAAATTTTGATGCTGCTGTGGTCACAATGGCTGCACCACCGCTTCGATACATGTATTTTCCTGAAAGGCAATACATGTAATAGTCATAGATGTACCCGAGTATTCCGCGGCTCGCTTCAGCTTCAACACCCGTGCCTGTAGCAACAGGTTCAGTACAGCTGCCCAAAAGGCCAATTCCGAATACGGCCAGTAGAGCTACAATAAAAATCAATTTCGCTTTCTTCATTTGAATTTCTCCTTTCAAAGTAGAATTGCAGTAAAATCTATTTGCACATTTTTTGATGATCTTTTTTTAAATCAAGATTCCTTTTTCCTTCATTATTCTTGTTTTCACCCCCTTTAAATTTGGTTTTAGTTAAGTCTTGAAGTAGCTATTTCACATATTTTTAAGAATGTTAGCCGTTTTTTTTATTTTTGAAATCGGTAATTTGTACTGATTTTACTATGTAAATTCTACGTAGTGCCGGTTAAGCCAGAAATGTCCTTGTGAGAATGAGGAGAGTATCCATCGGTGATATCGCCATTTCAGCCATTACACTGGCTGAACTTGAAAGTACGGGCAGGGTGATATCCTCATGTCAAGCCTGCAGCAGGTACAGGAATATTATGACCAGGTCTATGGAGCCTTGGCAGCTGCTGGCACCCAGGCGCGCAGTTCCGTTCATTTGACACCCTCGGGAGCCCGGGATATCTGGAATGACAGTGACAAACTGAACCTGTCTTTCTGCATTGACAATGACATGGGTCTTTACCCGGCAAAAAATTATGGAATAATCAAATTGGCCATGCTGGAAGCCTGCGCAAACTGGGAGCAATATGCAAATGTTGAGTTCAAATACCGCCCGAACCAGGATTCCAATGCCTATGACGGGAACCCTTTTGTCGAATTTACGGTAAGGCTGTTTGATGATACAGATTTTCTTCGTCCGATGAGCGAAACAATACAGGCGTTCGCCTTCTTCCCGTCGGATGCGGAAAACCTTCATGTCCTGCATATTAATGCCGGATTTATGGGGCAGGATCAGGATGATAACGTGTTTCCCACCCCGGAAGCACAGCACCGCTACTGGGTAACACTGATAACCCATGAGCTTGGCCATATCCTGGGGCTCAGGCATGAGCATGTCTGGATGCTCAATTCTGACGGGACTTATACCTATTTCCCGGACAGGTATCCTGACGGAAGCCCGGTCCCTGCACCGGAACTTTTAACTGCGCTTGATACACGCTCCATCATGGCATATACGCTTACCAATCAAGGCGGCACTTTATTTAACAGGAGCGCGCGGGTATCCCCGCTTGACGGGGTCGGCACTTTCTGGACAACAGATGTCCTGGAAAACGGTTATGACAAAACAAGTGCGGTCACAGAGGAGAGAGTGCTGTTCATGGAAGACGAGCTCATTCTCCGGGCGGAATACCAGAAACTCTCAGGCCGTTTCTGCGTGGACAGCCTGAATGTCACGGTCCAGAACGGGGAAATCAAGTACTCGGCAGTGTTCAGGAAAAACGGATTACCCGAGAACCCCGGCGTCCTGCTCCTCAACCTTGACCAGCCCAATTTTGTAAGCGAGGTTTTCAAGTATCATCTGATGGGTTACCGGATCCGTACGATGGATTTTTACAATTATAATGAAAACAGGTATGCCGCGGTAATGGAAATTGATAATGGCTACTACGAGAACTACGGCGAATATCCGTCTGAAGTGAGTTATCCGGCAAACGGAACTTCTACACTCACAGAGATTATTTTATCGGAACTGGATGAAAACCGGGGAGTCCGCACGCTCAATTACAATCCGGACACAGACACCTACTTTATCATTGCAATTTCATTTAAAGGATAAACAGATTATGACCCCCGGAGCATTTCCGGGGGTTTATTTTCTTTTATTCTGCAGTTTGCTCCTACAATACAATCTTTTCTCTAGGGATGATTACCTGCGCAACCGCTTTAACTATACCTGTTTCCACATCTATTATGCGGCCAAATATCAATATTGAACTGGACATCTCCATGATTGTCCCTGTAATGATATATTGTGCGGCTGATATTTTGCCAATGCGGATGGCTGTGGAAGTATCCAGGAGATCTGATATTGAAAGCTCCTGTTCCCGCAGAATATAATCAAACTTCTGGCGTTCAACAATGCTGTGGTTATTGCCGCGGCTCATGCATGCAAGCAGGCTCTCCCGCACAAAGTTTGGCAGCTGCGGCATCGCCGTTCCCTGCCAGCTGAAATCCGCAATGGCAAGCGAGCAGTTTTTGTTTCCAGGTATATTGTTCACCAGTTCATCTGAAAGTGCCTGCATGTATTCCTTCGATGGCAATGCAGAGATCACGGGTGCCAGTTCCGTATCATTAAGATAGCGCCTTGAAATCTCCGGACTGATTTCCATCTGTATGCAGAATATCTCGATATACTTTTTCAGGATTT
>RPPD01000193.1 GCA_003818675.1 Spirochaetaceae bacterium | reverse complement strand
CGGTCAAAAGCAGGCTCATGCGCTTGATGTAATCGGAGAATCTGCGATATTCCGGCCACCAGATATTATTGGGTCCGACATCCGGCGGACGCTCGTTGCGGCGCAGATCGCCCCGGATGGAATAATAGAAGGCGTGCGGGACTATCATGTTGACTCCGCGAACAAAAAGCCAGTCCAGATACCACTTCATGTCGTCTGCGGAAAATCCCCACGGGGCTGCCTTTGGCCCGCAGCAGCCGAAGCATTCATTGGCATTCCGCTTCCTGCCTGAAAGCCTGGCCGCGTCCGCACCACACTTGGCAAGGGTCGAATGCCTTCCGCTGATTCCCGATTCTGCCGTGGGACTAACCCATCGCCAGACCGTGTCTTGCGCCGGGATCTGGAAATGGCGCAGCAGTCCTATGTCGTCTGATTCCTTCGGGTGGCCAGTCAGCGCGATTCCGTGTTCCTCACACCATTTCGACAGGGGAGCGTAGTACGAAGAGGCAAGCCTGCTGTTGATTGCGAGGTGATAGCGCCGTCGTATTTTATCTGTTTCAGCACCTGCATCAAGAAAGAGCGCTGGCAGGAATTCCTCGTCGTTCCCTGCTTTTTTCCATTCCGCAAGAAAGCCTTGCGTCCACGGGAACATTCCCGGTGCGGCATTTCTGCCCATGATGTCAGGCTCGTCTGTAAACATGGCAATGATTGTGTTGCCGAAATAATCACCGAGGGCATTGAAATATCGTTCATGGGTAATTTCAATGAAAGCCCTGACCGCCTCCGGGTTAAGCAGGTCTGCCGAAGCCGGCGCGTCCGGCTGTCCGTCGTCTTCACCTTCATGGATCCCGCGGATTGTGCCCCTGGTTTTTGCCTGGATAAAACAGAACACAGAGCGGTAAGATTTTTTGATTGGTGAAATGTCAATGGCCTTGCCGGAGACAGAAAGGGCTTTTGCAGAATCTGTCTGAATTGCATTTTCTGTGGTTTTATTTGCCGCAACAGCGGCCACAAGATGTTCCTCTGGTAAAAGCGGGATTACAATCCGGTTGCCTTCTGTTTTGCGGCCTTGCAGTAAGGAACTGATGTCTTGCGGCAGGTACTCGCGCATGAAAATGCCTGAGGAGGCGAAATCAGGATTCTTTTTCACGACAAGCCCGTGCGCTGAGCCGGATGGATACATCCCTTCGTCATAGAGTATCACTTTCATACCGCATCGGCCGGCTTCGAGCGTGGCATGCCTGATAAAATCCATGAACCGGTCTCCCAGATATTCCAGGCCAGAGGGAAGCCCAATGCGGGAATGGAGCACAATCCCTGAAATGCCCTTTGAGTGAAAGTCCAGAATCTGTCTTGTCATTTCCGCCTTGTCAAGGTCATCGTTTAAAAACCAGAAGGGAAATGGACCGAGTTCTTGTGGAGGATTTAGAAACTGCTGTTTTAGGCTGTCAAGGGAATCCGGCTGATTCATTGTGTGCAGTGGTGTCCCAAAAATATTATACAGTAAAAAGGACATTTTTGGAACACCTGGGAGTTTCGATGTTCTTGTTTGTAAAATGAGAATGCATCGAAACTCCACTCCTCCCTTCAATTTCTAAAATTATTGTGTCGTATAAGCTTGTAAAAAAACGGCCTGGTTCCCGCGTATCAGAAAACCAGGCCGATATAAAAAAAGGGAAGAAGGAAAAAATTTACTATTTCCCGTACTGTGTCTGATAGGCAGCCGATAGTTCCTTGGCCACGTCGTCTCCACCCTCTGCGCGGTAAGCCTTGACTGCTTCGTCAAATATCGCGTCGAACTGGCCTGGGGCAGCGGTGATGATCTTGGCCTGGCTCTCGATCCATTTCTTGGAGAGCACGAGCGTAAGTTTGTCCGCATTGGGCGTAGGGACCGTGATCCATGGTGCAGCATAGCGCACCTTGTCGCTTCCGGCGAGCGTGAGTTTCACGTGCTGGTCCCGGTATTTTTCCGAGAAATCCAGTGCCTGGCGCCGGAGAAAGCGGTCCGGACTTGCGATGTACGGATTGCGGAAGGTGTTGTACTGGGAGCCGATCCATGGCACCCGCTTCTTGTAAGCTTCAGTGTCAATGGGTACCGGGACTCCGTTTGTCATCTTGTAATCCTGACCTTCAAGCCCGTTCCATCCGGCCATGACAGCCTCGTCACTGGAAAGCCAGTCCAGGTATTTCATTACGAGGTCCGGGTGCTTTGTGTATGCAGGAGAGAAATACATGTAACCATAGGGCTGGTTGCGCACGATTCCGTAGAAATTCTGTCCGCTTGCATTTGACCAAGGGAATATGGGCATGACCCATGCGCTCGGAACGTTTTTCTGGAGATTGTCAAACATGTTGCCGTATGCGCTGTGATAGGCCCAGTGTGCAAAGTTCACGAGTGCGCCGATTTCTCCTCTGACAAATTTCTGGCGGAGAAGCTCTTCGTTCTTGTCGGTTGTAAACTCGCCGAGAAGTTTTTCATTGTAAAGCTTGTTGAGGAATCTCATGCAGTCCTTGGTTTCCGGCCACATGGGAACAACAGCCTCAAAGAGGCGGTCTGGTTTGGGAGCTTCTTTGAGGAATGCAGGAAGCACAACCGAGAACCAAATTCCAAAGGGATAGTTGGGAGAGCCTGAGAAGGCAAAGGGGACGAGCTTGTCTCCGACTCCGCCCGGATCCTTGTCTTTGAATGCCTTGAGCATGGCATAGAACTCGTCCGGTGTTGTCGGGGCTTTTATTCCAAGCTTGTCCAGCCAGTCTTTCCTGATCCATGTGGTGTCATGCGTGGGCACGGTGTGGTAGACAAAGGAATACTGGCGGCCATTCATCTTGCCAACATCTATCTGGGCTTGTGTGTAAGCCTTACGGATGTTGTCGCCATATTTGACCAGATAATCCGTATAGTCCAGCAGGGCGCCATTCTTCACAAGCAGGCCGAAAAGGGGCTTGTCATAACTGAAGACTACATCAGGAGCGTCGCCTGCCGCGAACATGGTGGGAAGCTTCTGGGCTTCCTGCGCGCGCGGCACGGGAATCCATTTTACCTGGAAGCCGAGTTTCGCGACTTTCTGGTTGACATATTTTGTCCACCAGTTGCTTTCGATCGTGCCCTGGTCTGCGGGAACCGCACCGCGGTCCCATGCGAGCACTGTAATGACCGGAAGCTTTGATGTGTCGATGGCTGCCTCTTCCTCAGCGGTCCATACACTGAAGGAGATGATTACGGTAAGAATTGCGATCGGCACGAATTTCATGAGCTTTCTCATTTCTTTACCTCCTTGAATTAAATAATTACCTGCTTAATCCCCCTTGCGGAGGGATCTTCCATTTTAATATGCTGCAGCCTGGAACTATGGCTCCATGCCGCGGCCTTTATCCCTTAAGCGCGCCCAGGGTCATTCCCTTGATGAAATAGCGCTGCAGGAAGGGATACACAAACAGGATTGGAAAAGTGACAACTATCACCATGGCCGCTTTCATGTTCTCGTTTATAACCGCTTTTGCGGCCTCGGCATCCAGGGTGTTTTTTATATCGTCCATAAAGACATTGAGCACCTGATAGAGCTTGATCTGGAGGGTGTAGAGCGCAGGACTCGTGATGTAAATGAGTGCCTGAAAAAACATGTTCCAGTAGGAGACCGCGTAGTACACTGTGAGCGTGGCAATGACCGGTTTTGAGAGCGGTATGATGATGCGCATGAGTATGCCTATTACACTAGCTCCCTCGACTCGCGCAGCTTCCTCCAGTTCAACTGGAATTCCGCGCAGAAAATTTATCATGATTATAAGCAGGAAGGTGTGAATGATTTCCGGGAAAATGAGCGCGCCCATGGTATTGAGCAGGCCCATGCTCTTCACGAGAATATAATTGGGTATGAGGCCCCCGGAAAAATACATGGTAAATACTATGAGTCTCATGATGAGCCCTGAACCTTTGAGGCGTGTCTTGGAAAGGGGGTAGGCTGCCAGTGTTGTCATAAGGATGCTTCCAACAACCCCTGTGACCGTGAGCAGGAGTGTGAAGAAGAATGAGTTCACCAGGCTCTTGTCACTGAAAATCGCGCGATATGCTTCTATATTAACGCCTTTTGGCCAGAGATAAATTGATCCCTCGAAAATATACCTGGCATCACTAATGGAAAGGGAAAATGTGTAGATAAAAGGGTAGAGGAAGGTGATGCAAACCAGGCCCATCACGAAGGCATTAAATACGTGGAATGGCCGTAAGCCTGATAGACGTCTGTGCATTATCCTGTCCTTCTCCCGAAGAGGCCTTCCTCGCCAAGGAGTTTCGCAAACGCGTCCGCGACTATCAGCAGCGTGAAGTTGATACCAGCCTGAAAGAGCCCCACTGCCGCGGTATAGCTGAACTGGGCCCTGAGAATTCCCATTTCATAGATATATGTGCTTAAGACGGTCGAGACATCGGCTACCATGACATTACCCAACATGTATGGCTGGTCAAATCCAATGGAGATGATTCTTCCGATTGCCAGGAGCAGCATGATCACGATAGTGTTCTTGATGGCAGGCAGAGTGACATGCCACATGCAGCGGAATCTGCCCGCACCATCAATAGATGCCGCTTCATAAAGCTCGGGGTTTATCGCTGAAAGGGCTGAAAAATAAATAATTGCTGACCAGCCCATTTCCTTCCAAATGCCGGAAAAAACATAGAGAAATAGCCACCAGCCCTTGTGAGTCAGAAAGTTTATTGGTGTACCGCCGATGGCCTTCAGGAACGTGTTTATGAGCCCGGTTTCCTTGGTCGTAAAAGCCAGGATGAGGCCGTAGATAATAACCCAGGAAATAAAGTGGGGCAGGTAGGAAATGGACTGAATCACTTTTTTATACATGTTACTGCGGATCTCGTTTAAAAACATGGCAAAAATAATGGGAATCGGGAATCCAATGACAAGAGCAATTCCGTTGAGCCTGAGAGTGTTCCAGAAGGCGTTCCAGAAACTCTTGTCCTTGAACACTTCATTGAATACATCAAGTCCCACCCAGGGACTGGCCCACACTCCCTTCATGAAATTGTAGTCCTGGAACGCTATCAGTATGCCATGCATGGGCAGATACTTGAAAATGAAATAGAATACGACTGGAAGCAGAAGAAGCAGATAATACTGGTAATTATTGTATAGGTATGACGAGAACTTGCGAAATCGGTTCGTTGCCTGCTTCATGCGCGTTTCCGATCTTAAGGTTAAGGTGTTTGCAGTTTTATTCTGCATAAATCCCAAGGTTTGTCAATATTTAACATTAGAAATTGACAAATTTTCAATATTTATGTGATTTTATCACATTTCTGGTCTAATGTCACATTCCGGCTATTTTTCCAACTGGATAAATGATG
>RPPD01000192.1 GCA_003818675.1 Spirochaetaceae bacterium | reverse complement strand
GAATCTGTCTTTGTCCTTCCTTCTCATCTGCTCCTCAAGTTCGGAAAAAAGGGAAAGGCCATAAAGGAGCCCGGGCAAGTCCACGAGCACTGGTTCATGCGCGTGGAGCATGCTTATGGCAGGCTGCTTGAGCACCTCCTGCGTCATAAAGTTTTGGTTTTCATTGTACTAATAATATTGCTTGTGTATTCCGGCTGGTTTTTCATGACACAGATGAAGTTCACCATGTTCCCAAGGGAAGAGACCACGCAGATTTTCATATCAGGTTCCCTTCCTGCCAACAGGGACAAGTTTGAGACAGAGAAGGCAATAAGGTCCATCGAGGAATTCTTTATCCCCATGATTGGCAAGGATGTGGTTGGTGTGACCTCGCGCGTTGCGCGTTCCAGGCGTGGTGGTGTGGTAATGGAGAACGAGTTCACCGTGACTGTGGAGGTAGTGGAACGGAATATGCGCGCAAGGTCAAACTCACAGCTTGTTGCTGCGTGGGATCCTGAGATAAAAAAGCTGCCCGGATTTGACACAATTATGGTAGGCAGTTCCCGCTTTGGACAGTCATCCGGCAGCGCTGTGGATGTCCTTGTCCAGGAGACAGATGACGCAACAAGAAAAAAAGTGGCTGATGAAATCGTTGCGTACATGGCCAGGATGCCATCGCTTAAAAACGCCAGTGTGGAAACACAGCTTGTCTTCCCGCAAGAGATATTGTCTATTAATCGCGAGTTGGCAGAGCGGCTGGGTGTGAACATTGCCACGCTCGCAACGGTTCTTCGCACTATTATCTCGGGAGACACCATTTACACTCTCATCAAGGATGATAAAGAAACGGATATCATTCTAACGATTGAAGATTCCATGAAAAAGAACATCTCCAGCGTGTTGTCCATGCCTGTTCCAAACCAGGCAGGAAATCTCATTCGTCTGGGGGACTTTGTTTCGGTGCGGCGTGGGACAACTCCTGACACCATCATTAAACTTGATGGCAGGCGAACACAGCATGTCTATGCGGACCTGACAACCGCAGAGACTGCAACGCGAAATAATGGTCAGCAGCCACAGAACGCACCTGCCGTGAATTCTGCGCAGGAAAAAATCAGCCTTCCACAGGTAATGACCCCGCTTGAGATCGCGGATCATCTGGAAAAAAACCTGTTCCCGGACCTTTATGCAAAATATCCCACGGCATCCATTCTGTTTCATGGTGAAATTGCAGAGACGAGGAAATCCGGGAATGATTTTGCCCTGGCGATGCTGCTCGCTCTCATTCTTATTTATGTTATTCTGGTACTCACCCTGAACTCGCTTACCAAGCCTTTCATCATCCTGCTATCCATTCCATTCGGGATCGTGGGCGTGATCCTGACCTTCCAGATTCATGGTATCCTGGTCTACGGTTTTTTTGCCGCTGTGGGCATTCTGGGTCTGGGCGGTGTCGTGGTCAATGATGCCATTGTGCTTATGGACAAACTGGAACGTGAATACAACAACCCTGTTCACGGGAAAACTCCCATACAGCGTGTGGCCAACATCACCAAGCTACGGCTCAGGGCAGTTACTCTCACCACGGTCACCACGGTTGTGGGACTCCTGCCAACCGCTTACGGGATTGCCGGCTATGATTCCCTGCTTGCTGACATGATGCTCTCCATGGCATGGGGGCTGTTGTTCAGCATGGTGATAACGCTTGTTTTGGTGCCGGCACTCTACTGCCTTGCCAAGGAACTGAAGCACAGACCTGCTAAAAAAAAGGAGCCGGCATGAAACTGTGGATTTCCAGAATCATGGCAAAGATGTTTCTGGTTATACTCTTTTTTTGCATATTCATATTTTATGAACCGTTGTTTTCGGAAGAGAACAACGGACCCCTTGGGCTCGCTGAGTTTGTAAAACGTGTAAGGGAACATGGCTCGTTCAGGGAAATTCTCATCCAGGAATTGACCTTGGAATACAACAAGACTCTTTCTGTTGATGACATACGGCTTTTACTTGAAGGGAACCTGGAATATTCAGTTGACCTGGAAGGCGGGAATGCCGGTGGTTTTGAGGGAGATATCTCGCTCTCGCAACAAGTGCCTGCGACAGGAACATCCGCGAGTGCGGGCTGGGAGACAGGGATATCACTTTCAGGCGCGCGTTCATCAAGCTTTCTTTTTAAAATTGAGCAGAACATTCTCAATAATGCGTTCGGAAGTACAGCGCGATTGCGGGAAGAAATCGCAGACAGTGAAATGGCTGTTGCCCGTTACCAGATTATGGAGTCATATGAGGACTATCTCACCCAGATCATCAAGCTGTACATTCAATGGTACGCCGCGTATGAGCACCTCAGCTATGCCAAAAAATCCCTGCAGGAGACCGTGGCCCTGCGCGACCTTATCACGCAGAAACAGCGATATGGTGTGGCAAAACAGATTGATGCGGCCAAGAGTCAACTGGTAGTGATAAGCAGGGAGGAACAATTATTAAACGCACAGAACTCGTATGACAAGACACACGGGCAGATAGCGAGAATGCTTGGTCTGGATCCGGCCGCTTTAAAGCGTATTCCTGCGGCTTTGAAGTTTGAAATGCAGATCCCTGATTCCAGAGCAACCGTGGAAAAATTCCTGGCGGGAAGCAGGACAGCCATGATGCTTTCGCTTTTGGTACAGATCGGCAGGCAGGAGCTGGATGTGTCCGTGGATTCTCTTTTGCCTACCGCCGCACTCTACGCGACATATGGAATTGACGGTGATGATTATTTTCCCGTGGAAAACCTCTCAAACAGCCTGAAGTTCGGACTGTCAGTGAGCGTGCCCATAATTGACGCGGACCAGCGCGCCAGAGCTGAACTGCAGAGAATCGCTACGGACAAGGCTGTTTTTCACATGGCAAACCAGCGTGAATCCCTGGGAATGCAATGCGCAAACCTTCTGGCAGAATTTGCAGGCCAAATAAAAGAGCTTGAGTTTGCGGAACAGAAGGTGATTCTGGCGCGTCAGATTCTTCAGGAGACCGAACGTCAGTACAATCTGGGTAACTCTGGTCTTGACGACCTCATAGCGGCCAGAAACAGCCTGGATTCTATCGAGCAGGCACGGCTTTCCGTAATTATAAATATGTCGGGCAATTATATGGAAATACTCCGCTTCACTGACCAGTTGTTGGATGAAAAAAAAGAAATTACTGACAGCAATTTAGCGGGACCGCAATAACAGCCTGTCTCATGTTGACCTGAGTAAAACTCTGTCCGGTATACTCCAGTGAAGGCGGGCGGTATCCTGGGCAGGCGCACCTTCAATTGACGTTTCGTCATCTCTTTAGTAATATGCCTGAATGAGTGACTACAATTTTTCCAGTATTGAAAAAAAATGGCAGGATTATTGGGAGAAAAACAAGACCTTCAAGGTAACGGAAGATCCCGGGGTGCCAAAGGACAAGCGCTGCTATGTGCTTGACATGTTTCCGTATCCATCCAGCGCGGGACTGCATGTGGGACATCCCGAAGGCTACACCGCCACTGATATTTATTCCCGCTATCTGAAAATGAACGGTTACAATGTTCTCCATCCCATGGGGTATGATTCATTCGGCCTGCCCGCTGAAAACTATGCCATAAAGACCGGCACGCATCCCCGTATTTCCACAGAGGAAAACATTGTTAAATTCGAGAAGCAGATCAAGTCACTCGGATTCTGCTATGACTGGGACCGCAAGGTTTCCACTCACACTGCTGATTATTACAAGTGGACGCAGTGGATTTTTTTGAAGCTCTTTGAAAAGGGACTCGCATACGAGTCCGAGGTGCCGATAAATTTCTGCCCGTCCTGCAAGACCGGTCTTGCAAACGAGGAGGTCAAGGACGGCAACTGCGAGCGCTGCCACTCAAAGGTGGAGCGTAAAAAATTGCGCCAGTGGATTCTGAAAATCACGGCATACGCAGACCGTTTGCTTTCTGACCTCGAGGGCCTGGACTGGTCCGAGTCAATCAAGGTAATGCAGCGCAACTGGATAGGCAGGAGCGAAGGCGCGAACGTAATATTTGATATAGTCGATGGAATCGACGATGGCAAGGGGCAGATTGAAGTCTACACAACGCGGCCTGATACGCTCTTTGGCGCCACCTACATGGTGCTATCGCCTGAGCACCCGCTTGTGGAAAAAATAACAACACCGGAACAGAAGGCTGCTGTTGAAAAATATGTGAAGGAAGCCAACAGCAAGTCAGACCTTGAACGGACAGAGCTTGCAAAGGAGAAAACCGGTGTAGCCACAGGCGCCTATGCAATAAATCCTGTAAACAACAAAAAGATACCTGTCTGGATATCGGATTACATCCTAATGTCCTACGGTACCGGGGCAATTATGGCTGTGCCCGGCCACGATGAGCGCGACTTTGCTTTTGCAAAGAAGTTTAACATACCCGTCATCCAGGTTGTATCCAGGGATGGAACCTTTCATGAGCTTGCCGAGGCGTTTACAGAAGAGGGCGTTGCGGTAAACTCCTGCGAATTTGACGGGCTTCCCACGCTTTTGTTCAAGGAAAAAATCACGGAATGGCTTTCTAAAAATGGCAAGGGCAGGAAGGCCGTCAACTACAAGCTGCGCGATTGGATCTTTTCACGCCAGCGCTACTGGGGCGAGCCCATGCCGCTTGTTCACTGTGACAAATGCGGTATCATTGCAATACCCCATGACAAGCTGCCACTGGCACTGCCAGAGGTGAAAAGCTACGTACCCACAGGTACTGGTGAGTCGCCTTTGGCGACAATTTCGGATTGGGTCAACACCAAATGTCCCAAATGCAAAGGCAATGCCAAGAGAGAGACCAACACCATGCCGCAGTGGGCTGGATCGTGCTGGTACTACCTGCGTTATCTTGACCCGCATAATGACAAGGCCTTTGCTTCGCATGAGAAAATAGACTACTGGATGCCAGTCAATCTCTATGTCGGCGGAGCTGAGCATGCAGTGCTCCATCTGCTGTACGCCCGCTTCTGGCACAAGGTGTTATTTGACTTGGGACTTGTTAATACCGCGGAGCCCTTCCAGCGTCTGGTAAACCAGGGCATGATCACCTCATTTGCATATGAACGGCCCAACGGCTCACTTGTCCCTGTGGACGAGGTGGATGAGAAGGGTCCTGAGACGTTCGTGGAGCGCGCTACTGGAAAACCTGTAGCGCGGATTATCGCCAAGATGTCAAAGTCGCTTAAAAACGTCATCAATCCTGATGATGTCATTAAGGACTTCGGCGCAGACGCCATGAGATTGTACGAGATGTTTATGGGACCCCTTGAGGTTTCAAAACCGTGGTCCACAAATGGGATTTTGGGCGTGAAACGTTTTCTGGATCGCGT
>RPPD01000191.1 GCA_003818675.1 Spirochaetaceae bacterium | reverse complement strand
TCATGTCTTGCTCACATTAGTTTTTTACATGTACTTCGACATGATGAGCATGTTTTACAGTAAGCGAGAGTTCTTCTGCCAGAACTGCAGCAAGTTCATCCGTGCCTATTATTTTAACGGAAAACGGACGGATGTCACCTGATTGGGGGAAAAATGTTCCAATGGTTCCGAACTCAAGATTGGGTTCTTCCACTTTCATGTAATACCTGAGACTGCCCCTTGCAAGTTTGGAGGAAGGTATTGTCACATAATAACTGTTTCCACGGCGATCAGGAATGATAGATATGTAATCTGTCCGATTATCGGGAGAATAATAAAAGACAACAGTAGCAGACGCAGAAGCTACCGTAAAAACAAGATCCAGATCCATGCCAACCGGAAAACGGTCAATGGTTGTATGAGAAATCTTTGCCAAAAGATTCCGCTCTGCCGCAGCGGTCATCTCGGCACGCGTTAACACATTTACGATAACAGGAGGACTACTGTGTTCCTTGTTTTTCAGATCATGTACAACGGTATAATATTCAATTTTCCCTGGGACAACCTTGTCTTTTGGGATTGTATAGAGGAAATATATTCCCTGCCGTTCTGGCTGGATTCTTTCAAACGGCGAGTCATTTATGCGGATATAAAGCTCTACACTCGCAATTTCATCATCATGATTCACGGTGAATTGGATTGTATAATCCTTGCCCTCGGACCAGACCTTTGGGGTGTTGAACTGGACGTTATAAAAAGTGCCGCATCCTGTCAGCATGGCCAAAAGAAACAACCCGGACAATATTATAGTAATTGATGATAACCGCATGCACCTTTCCTCCTGCTCTATTTCTTAATTTATTCTAATGTTTTTTATAATTAAAAACACGTTTTTTAATCTATAAGTTACAAAAAACAATAAAACTTTTAATTCCTTATCACTTTACAGAACACCCATTCTTTTCTTTATAAAAACTCCATTTCCAATGATTCATAATAAATTTGTTTTTTGTCGTAAAATGTGCTATTTATTATAGTAGACCCATTTAAAAATGGGTAGTAAACAATTAGGAGGTTTACAGTTATGAAAAGACTGATTGTTTTGTTAGTGCTTTTTGCACTGCCGCTTTCACTTTTTGCACAGCTCCATATTGGCGTAACAGCGCTTTATCTTTCTGATCCAGAAACAGTTGCGGATCTAAAAGCAGAAGAGAATGTTATTGACCAATTCGGGTTTGGTGTGGATGCACGTCTCCAGATCTCCATTTTTGAAGTCTCCGCCCTTGCGCTCTACCAGGTGGGCGGATCTTTTAACACTTATCTGGACGGAGGCGTTGCGCTTGATTTTGCCATCGTTACAATTGGCGCAGGCGTTGGAATAAACACCATTGTCTCCTTCAATGACGAAACTTACCCTGACACCATGGCATTAGGCTACAATGCCAAAATCCATGGCGATCTCAATCTTGGAAACATCAAGGTCTCCGCATATTACATGTTTGTGGTTGACACATTTGACCTTGAAGCATTCCAGGACAATATGAGAATGGGTAATATCGGTGTTTCAGTTCTCTTCAAGCTTTTCTAATTTTCTGAACAATAAAAAAGCCCGGCCAAATCTGGTCGGGCTTTTTTCATCTGATAAGCAAAGTTATTTCTTTATGAGCCTGACCATTATAACACCTGATATTCCACGTATTTTTTCTATCACATTTTCCGGAATATTGTTTTCAACATCTATAATATTATAAGCCACATCGTCCCTGTGGCGGTTCAACATGTCGGAGATATTGATTTTTGCATCCGCAAGCACTGTGGTTATCTGGCCGATCATATTTGGAATATTTTTATTTGCAATAATCATGCGCATCTGGCCTGTCATATCCATTTCACAATTGGGGAAGTTGACTGAATTGACAATATTCCCCTTCTCAAGAAAATTCCTGAGCTGGTTTGCCGCCATAACTGCACAATTGTCCTCTGCCTCCGGTGTCGATGCTCCAAGGTGGGGTACCGGAATCACTTTCTCCATTGAAAGCTGTGCGTCATCCGGAAAATCCGTTACATACCAGGCGACAGTTCCCTTTTCCAGGGCCTTGCCAAGCGCTGCAGTATTCACAAGTTCACCTCTTGCGAAGTTGAGGACTATCACGCCCTTTTTCATCTGTGAAAATCTTTTTTCCGAAAGCAGGCCCTTTGTTTCTTCCACAAGCGGTGTATGCAGTGTTATGTAATCCGATTCAGCAAGCAACGCATCAATTGATTTTGCACGCTTTACCTCACGTGACAGGCTCCATGCTGCTTCTACTGAAATAAACGGGTCAAATCCTGAAACCTCCATCCCGAGGGAAATTGCATCATTGGCAACCATGGAACCGATTGCACCAAGACCGATGACACCCAGTTTCTTTCCCCTGATTTCCGGACCCACAAAATTTGATTTCCCCTTTTCCACAAGCTTGGATACCTCGTCTCCCTTTCCAGCCAGGGTTTTCACCCATGATATGGCTGGATAAAGATTCCTGGACGCAAGGAAAAGCGAGGCGAAAACCAACTCCTTGACACTGTTGGCATTGGCGCCAGGCGTATTGAATACGATGATTCCCTTTTCCGTACATTTGGGGACCGGAATGTTGTTGACACCCGCACCTGCTCGGGCGATGGCCTTGAGACCAGACGGCATCTCCAGATCATTCATTTTGAAGCTTCTGACAAGGATTCCATCTGGATTCTTCACATCCTCTGCTGTGGAATATTTGTCCTTGGGCAGCAGGGACAATCCCTTGTCCGATATGCTGTTCAGGGTCTGAATGTTAAACATATAAGATCTCCTTTTCCGGTATGTGCTTTATGTTTGACAGTATGTAGCAAGCAAGCCAGCTGTTTCAAGGGGCACACGCCCTGTTTTTCAGAATTTGTACTCAAATTCAATCCGTTTTTCATTTCGCGGGTCCACCTTGTCCCTGAGCAGGATCGTCATTTTTGCAGTACCGAAATCAGGAGAGTCACCCACAAATGTCAGGATCTTTGAAAAACTTGCCTTCGCTCCTATTGTCTCCCAGGTGTCCATCTGGTATTTATTGAGTGTGGAGATCTTGTCCGAATGGTCAGTCGGGTGTATATCATCTGCCTCGTCCCGTCTTTCCCAAAAATCCTGGAGCATAAACTTGTTGTATGCGCTGACTTTTACACCTTCGAAAAGCAGATTGCAGGTCTGTGTGGATATCTCCAGATTTGAATCACTATAGTTTATTATTTTTACTTCAAAAGGCATAATTCTTCTGAACATCATAGGGAAATATGGTGTTAAGAAAGGATTCCGCTCCTGCGGGCCAAAACGCTTCAATATTGTAGCGTCATCAAGAAAAGTCACGGAAACATAAACTTCTCCTTCATTGAATATCATTGTTGCATCACCCTGGACAGCAAGCGTTTGCTTGAACAAACCGCAGCTGGAGAAAAGAACTGTGACGGCAATTGCAGATGCCACCACCAATATTATCAAAAATTGCTTTTTCATTAGAACTGTTCCTCCTATAAATAAAAGTCAATAGTAACATGGCCATATTGTTGTTTCAATACCAGGAGAACACTGTAACATCATGCCAGGTTACAGAAGAAAAAGTTTTTTATATCCGGTTTTCCCTTGAAGTATACAGTTCCTTTTGTTAGTATATTTTGCGGTAGAACAGAAGGAAGGCCAAGGGTGAACCAGCTACTGAATAGTGCAATTTCTGCGGGCTTCAGGTTTTCCCTGCAGACCTTTTCAGCACTTGACCGTTATTTCGGAATCAAAAACAAACAGATGCTCTTTCTTGTCACTGGTGCATCCATTCCGGAACTTGCAGGGCATTTTGATTCAATTGAGTTTCACGGGATGAAAGGCTCGGACATCCATGTCCATGATGGAAGAGCAGATGGAACAGATCTTTTCATTCAGACAGACAGCAGCAATACAGAAACAGAAAGAAAATCCCATACAGTCCTTGATCTTGTCTATGACTTGCACAAAGACATCTTTTTTGATCCATACGATGTCTATAATGATCTCAGGCAAGCTCATCTGCGCCCTGTCAGGGCTGACCGCTTCTCCTGGTATAATGTCGCGGACACTGCCATTCTCATCTCACGATATCATTATGAAGACCCGGATATATGCTGTCAGGAGGATCACACAGGCCACAAGCTCACTGTATTCGAACAGCGCCATTTCCTGATACACCTGCTTTCCTGTGCGCAACCAGGCCGGGGATTATCTTACCTGGCGAAAACCGGTTTTCTTGCTTCGCATTGGCCGGAACTGGATTGCTTGCATAATATTCCCCAGACCAAGGATTACCATCCTGAAGGCAATGTATTCGAACATATCTGTGAAGCCTTCAAATCGAGAAAAACCCCTGATATTGTTTTATCTTTGGGCATTCTGCTCCATGACATCGGCAAATCAGTAGCCACAGGCTCACGTGACAAACCTTATCTTTGGCACACAGACTCAGGTGCCATGCTTGCAAGACAATTCCTCCATCGTCTGGGCTTCATGGAAGAAGTAATCACGGATGTCACCTTTCTCGTACGACACCACATGATGCCAGAAGCCATACCCGGGATGCCTCTTTACAGGATTGAGAAACTCCTTTCATCGCCCCTGTTTCCCGCTCTTTTGGAACTCTATCGCGCTGACCTTCTTTCCACATTCCGCGGTCCGCAACAATACTACAATGCCTGCAGGGTATACAGGACTTTCTGTAAAACCAGGCGGAATCCTTTCAGAAAGATGCAACCTGGCAAAAGAATTGTTGTTTGATTGTTGTTCAGGTGCGACGGTCTGCGGTTACGGATTCAAATATTTTTGACAAGAGCCGGTTCTGGGTGTAGGGTTTGGCGATAATGTTGTCCGTTCCTGCATCCCTGTACCGCAAAACTGAAATCTTGTGAAGTTTGTCTGGCAGTATTATTACTGATGTCTTTCTCCGCGAACAGGTTGTCCTAATTTCATGAAGAATTTCCATAATCTTGTCCTCGCCTATCGTGCTGTCCAGAAATACAAGCGAAGCAAATGAACTTCCGTATTTTTCTGAAATATTTGCGCCAGCATCTCCGCTTTCAACCGCAAAATATGAATCAAGGTTCCTGGAGAGATTGTGCTGGATTTCCGGATCACGGCAAAACAGCATCACCTTTTGTCCGCGCTGCGATCTGAAAAAAAGCGTCATTTTCTCGTCCCAGACAGTAACACAAGAATGATCGAGCACAACGGACTCATATGCACCCAGAATAGTATCCATTACACCGTTCTTCCAGACTGCCATGTCTTCGTCAGAAACCGCATGCTCTATTTGCTCTGCATCAAGGTCTGAGTAGTATGTAAGAAAACG
>RPPD01000190.1 GCA_003818675.1 Spirochaetaceae bacterium | reverse complement strand
TACGTGTTTGAAAACAGCAGTTTCAGATTCACAAAAAGCACTGATTTATGGCCTGCCGGAGTCAGGAGGGGAATCGACGGGAGGTCCACACCGCCCGAGGGCGAGATTTGGGATATCATGCCGATAAGGACGGACGCAACCGGTAGAATAACGGTCATACTGGTCCTCAATACCTATGTCAATCCAAATACGGGGAAGACATCGCGTATCTCCACTGTGTACGAGAAAATAAGCGACGATCCGGAATTTACGTTAAATGCGGAAGTTGACCATCTTAAATGAGTGCAGCGATCACAATCCCGGTCTCAAGCCCCCACAATGCTGACCCGGCAGGATACTGAAGAAGAACAGCTCGCCTTGTTTGATCATTAAGATTCTCTCTCAGTGCAGCTTATTCTGGCAGGACAAATGTTTTGAGCATTCCCCGTATCAGGAAATCCGCGGCAGGCTCGTCGTCCGTTGCAAGTACGATGGCGGCAATATAATTTTCATTGAAAATGATACAAACCCTGCCGCCGTCAACAGTGCCTGTGCCGCGGTCATACATGAACTGCCCTGTCAGAGCACCGGAATAGCGGCCAAATTCCATCATGAGAGGTTTTCTGATAAAGTCTGCTTTGACAAGGCTGTTATTGATGATATTTTTCGCATAGGCTTCCATTATATTCAGGAAATGTTCCTCGGATGAGGCATCGACCATCCCGGAAAACGGTTCGCATTGCACATAGATATTGTCCAGCATGCTCTTTTCAAAATACGCACCAATTGCCGTGGTCTGGGAAAGGGCGTAGCCCTCCGGGAGGCGAATTGAAAAACCAGCTCGATGCTCGAAGCTTTCTTCTTCCCGGTCATCCCCTGCAGGCGCAGCCTGCGCTGTGTTGCAAAAAAGAATTAATATGAGCATGGAACAGAAATAAAATAAAGCGGGTATTTTTCTTTGCATGGCATTTCTCCTGTTTATTCAATTTTCTCAATAATATTGCCTTTTGTCAAATATTCCTTTATAAGAATATTATCTGCTTTTCCAAAGGAGAAAAACACATGAGTCTTGGACGCATTATTGGTATTGCGCTTCTTGTTTTGGGGGTTGTGCTTGTAGTCCTGGGATTCCAGGCATCCCAGTCATTCGTGGACCAGCTGTCAAATACCTTCACGGGAAAATTCACGGAAAACACAATGTATTACCTGATTGGCGGAGGTGCCGCGGCATTGCTGGGCATTATCCTTGTTTTATTTGGCCGCGGCGGATCGCGGAGATAATATTTTCTGTCCAATAAAAACGCCTTTTTAATTGTGAATCTGTATCTGGTGTAATATATTTATGGCAACCATATGAAATACTTAAAATATGGAATTCTATTACTTATCTAAAGGAGATTATTATGTGGACTTGGTATGGATGGATCTGGCTTGCCTCCCTCTTTGTTGGCGGACTGCTGGCCCTTTCCGAGATCATCTCGAAAAAAAACAAGGAAGCTGGTGAACTGGTCCAGAAGCTCAGCGCTTTCCAGGGCTATATCGGCGTGGGACTTATCGTTTTCTCGGTTCTCAACCTTATCTGGAATCTGAGTATATTGATTGCTGCGATCCCGCAAATTCCTGTTTCTGCAATTATTTTTATTGTCGCTCTTTTCGCGGGTATCATTCTCGGCATTATGGAGTCAATCGGACTTCTCAAGAGCTTCAACATCATCAGCGCAGAGGTGCTTGACAACATCTCGAGCAAGCTGATGCTCTTCAAAGTGCCACTCGGAATCATCTGCGTGTGCGCAAGCCTTTACCTCGCCATATGGGGCATTATCCAGTGGCAATTATAGGCTGCATATATCAGGATTGAATTCCGCCTGATATTTATGTAATATTTTTTTATAGCATTATTAAGCCCCGCTGTGTTCAGGCGGGGCAGTTTTTTTGAAGAAGGAGATTTTTATGCCATTTGTCTACGGTATTGATCCATTGTACATCGCCATCATGGCGCCAGTTTTAATCTTTTCGGCAATCGCCCAGTTTCTTGTAAAGCACAACTTCAACAAATACAGCGAGATTGCTGTAAAGGGAAAGGTCAATGCCGCAGGCGTGGCAAAATTCATTCTTGAAAAGAACGGCATAAATGACGTTTCCATTGTCCAAGTGGGCGGATTCCTTTCAGACCACTATTCCCCGGGAAAGAAACAGCTTGCGCTTTCGCCCAAGGTTTACGGTTCCAATTCAATAGCCGCCCTGGGAGTTGCCGCGCACGAGGCAGGCCACGCGATCCAGCACGGCAAGAGCATGCTCATCATGCGCCTGTGGCTCAAATTAGCTGGTCCCGCAGCCTTCGCCAGCAATGCCGCCATCTGGCTTATAATAGCCGGCGCAGCTTTACAATTTCTGAATCTCGCATACATCGGAGTGATTGTCTTTGCCGCCGCTGTTGTTTTTCAGATAATCACCCTTCCACTTGAATTCGGCGCCTCCAATGAGGCAAAGAGGGTGCTTCTGGCAGAGGGCTTTATAACCCAGGAAGAGAAAAAGGGCGTGAACGCAGTGTTAAACAGCGCGGCAATGACATATGTGGCCGCTGCAATCGCCTCTATTGCGCAACTGTTATATTTCATAATCAAGCTGGGATTGTTTCGCAGCAGGAACTAAGCCCACACGCCAGACGCAAGTGTATCTGGCGCATTTTTGTTGCGTGAGGAAGTTGTTACTGAAGAAAACCTGATGGCTGCCGGCATACAAAGCGGCCTTCAGGTTTTTTTATATTATCTCCCAAATTGCATTTTTTTTCCGCCTGTGTTATGGTCAAGACAAGTTTTCGGAGGAGAAATGAAAATCTATTATTACCGCGACGCAGAACCAGCGCTTGAAAAAATACTTAACCGCACCATCAAGATAGATCCTTCGGCGGCAACAGCTGTCACGAACATCGTTGAAGATGTGAAAAAGCACGGAGACAAGGCTCTCCTGAAATATACAAGGAGGTTCTCCCATGTAACGCTTGCACCGCACGAACTGATCGTAAAACAGGATTACTGCCGCAAGTGCCTGGAACAGGCTGACCGCGAACTCCTCAAAATCATCAAGGAAGCTGCGGACAACATCAGGAAATTCCACGAGTTCCAGAAACAGGAATCATGGCTGCGGGAATTTCCTGATCATGTCAAACTTGGCCAGCGCGTGACGCCCATAGACCGTGTTGGAGTATATGTCCCTGGCGGCAAGGCATTCTACCCTTCCACCCTTCTCATGAACGTGATCCCTGCCCAGATCGCAGGGGTGAAAGAAATTGTCGTGGCCACGCCGCCAGAGCTCTTTTACAAGAATCCGCTTCTGGGCGCGGTTCTGGCCATGCTCAATTTAAAGGAAATATATCTTGCAGGCGGCGCCCAGGGAATTGCGGCGCTTGCCTTTGGAACAGAGACAATTCCGCGTGTGGACAAGATAGTCGGGCCTGGAAACCTGTACGTTTCACTTGCCAAGCGCGAAGTGTTCGGTTATGTGGACATTGACATGATAGCAGGCCCATCCGAGGTCTGCGTGCTCGCGGATGGCCATGCAAATCCGGAATGGGTCGCGCTTGACCTGTTAAGCCAGGCCGAACACCGCACTGGATACGAGGCAGCCATTCTTGTCACCAATTCGGAAACTCTCGCAGAAAAGGTGGGCGAGCAGATTTATTATCACTTGCGCTTCTCCAGCTACAAGGAAAAAATTGAAAAAATACTCGATGAATACGGTGCCATCATTGTTGTTGATGACATGATGATGGGAGCCGAGGTGGTCAATCGCATCGCCCCGGAACACCTTGAAATCTGCTCAAAGGAGTATGACAGACTCCTGAAGGCAATACGTCATGCAGGTGCAATCTTCGTGGGAGAATACTCAAGCGAACCTGTCGGAGACTACTGGGCCGGTCCCAACCATGTTCTTCCCACTGGCGGCACTGCCCGCTTTTTCTCGCCCCTTGGTGTCTATGATTTCGTCAAGCGCAGTTCTATTATATCCTACTCAAAAGCGGCAATCATGCGCCACGCGGACAAGATTGCCAAGTTTGCCATAAGCGAGGACCTGCACTTTCACGGCAAAGCTGTCACGGCCAGAGTTGCGGAAATCAGGGGAATGGAAGCTGCTGAAAGGCAGATGAGGAAATAAGGACCAAATATTATTGCAGTAAGGCCGTGCGGAAATCTTCGTTATTTCAGGCGGGTATTTTTTTTGAAAGCAGATTGATCCTGACCTCGGTGCCCCAGCCCTCGCGGCTCTCAATGCAAATTGATCCGCCATGCAGCTCGGCTACCTGCTTGGCTATGGTAAGACCCAGCCCGGAGCCAGGAGTGTTCCTCGCCAGCTCTCCCCTGTACAGCCTGTCAAAAACATGCGGCAATTCATCAAAAGGGATAAATGAACCTGAATTAAAAACCGAGAGCACTGCTTCCTCGTCATTCTGCAGGAATGAAAATCGAATTGTACCATTCCTTTCCACATGTCTTACAGCATTGGCCATGATGTTCACAAGCGCACGCTGCAAAAGAGCCGGATCTGCCTCAAGCCCGGCACCTGTAGAATGCACCCCGATACTGTGCTGGACCGTGATGTTCTTTTTTTCTATTTCATGTGCAAATCGCTCGCCAAGTTCCCTGAACAGCGCTCCAGCATCTATACTCTTTTTTTCAATCCGCATTTCCGGGGATTCCAGCCTTATAAGTTCCTCCAGATCGGTGACAAGTTCCTCCAGGCGTCCCAGCTCCTTCAGATTCTTTTCTATCCTTCCCTTGTCCAATGAGAGCACACCATCAAGCATCCCCTCAAACTGTGCGCGCATTGCGGAAATCGGCGTGCGCAGATCATGAGCAAGGTCGGCTGACCAGCGCTGACGCGAGGCACGTTCACTGGCAAGCTCGCGGCCGAGCCTTTCAGCCGAATGAGCAATGGAAATTATTTCACTCGAGCCTCCAGATGGAACTGGAGCAACAAGATCACCCATGGCCATTCTGTCAAGCCTCTCCGCAATCTGGTGGGCAGGCCTGCTTAAGGTGCGCGAAAAAAGAAACATCAACGCTATACCCGCCGCAGACGCGATGACAAGATCCAGTATGATCACTGTTGTCATGGAACTTACAAGGCTTGCATTTGCCTGGTCATCGTAGAACCTGCGCGACGAGGAAGTAACATATCCAATCATGCGACCACCCGAGGTCACCTTGACAAGCGGCCCCTGGTCCATTCGCCGCATCCCCTGTCCGGAAATACCGGACATGTCGGGACGCCCCTCAGGACGCATATGGTTCGAGAATACCAGCTCCATGTCAGGACCCAATACCGCAAACGGTATATCTGCGGGAATATCGGTCCCGGGAACGGATTCCGGATCCGTCAAC
>RPPD01000189.1 GCA_003818675.1 Spirochaetaceae bacterium | reverse complement strand
TAAAGATAAGGCCTGAAAAGATCAGGGTGATAACCAATGGGATTGATTTTGAAAAAACGGAAAAGCTTTGCAGAGATACTATTGAAGAGGGGGATGTCTTCCGCAATCCCGGGGCTTTCAGGATCATTTCAGGCGGCAGACTCACTCCCCAGAAGAACTTCCAGTTACTGATAAATGCCTTCGCCCGACTTCCTGACAACAGTGGCGCCCAACTCGCAATAATCGGATACGGGGAGGAGATGGAAGCACTCGCATCCCTCGCAGAGAAACTGGGAGTGGCTGATCGCGTCAGCCTCCCAGGATACAGGGAAAATCCCTGGAAATATATTGCGGCCTCTGACGTGTTTGTGCTCTCTTCCACTTTTGAGGGATACCCGAATGTTCTGCTTGAAGCAATGGCAACAGGAGTTCCGGTCGTTTCATCGGACTGTCCGCACGGCCCGCGGGAATTGATCATAAATGGAAAAAACGGAATACTAGTACCTGTTAATGACGAGAGTTCGCTTTTAAAAGCCATGCAGCGCATCAGGGAGGACAGAAGCCTTGGAAAAAAACTTGGGGATTCCGGAAAAGAAACCGCTAGAAATCTGGATTTGCAGAAAATGGTAAAGCAGTATGAAAGCCTTTTTTGAAAAGCTCCAAAGGTTTCAGGAAAACCGCGAAGCCCATCTGTCGCAGGCGAGGTATCTGCACCATTTTCTGGCAGCCCTGGGCATTTTTCTGCTTTTACAGGATCTTTTGGCGTTAAACCTCCAGAACAGCGGCCTGCTTCATTCGATTGTGAAATATACGGATGAAGCAATACCCCTGTTTCTTTTCATTCTTCTTGTACTGTCACGCATTGTGCAGAGAAGAAATATTTACAGAACACCTGTGGACATTCCGCTGATTGTCTTTCTGCTTTTGGCAATTGTCTCCAGCATTGTCCACCAGGTTGGAGCATTCATCATCGTTTCCCAGTTTGTGATCTATATCAAGGGATTCATGGTATTTTACCTTTTCTACAACCTTCCCCTCTCCAGGCAGATGTTCCACTCCTATGTGAAGATATTCTTTGTGGTTGGCATGATTTTCCTTGCATTTGGCTTTATTGACCTGCTTTTCCCGGCAGCTTTCCGCAGGCTTACAGGCAATGACATGTTCGTTGAATACAGGTTTTCCATTCCTTCGATCAAATCCCTTTTCATCCATCCCGGAGTTTTTGCCTGGTTCATGAGTTTTCTGGCCCTTTTCTGCTTTGCCTTTGCCATGATCAGGATGAAAAGCTTTTACCTCCTGGCGGGCCTGCTGTTCTTCATGGGCTGTTTTTTTTCCATGAGGGCGAGGTCTCTCATTGGCCTTTTCGTGGGACTGCTTGTAAGCCTCTTTTTCATAACCGGAAAAAAGCGTTTGGTGATACTGGCCCTGCTTGTCCCGCTGTTGATTTTTGGCATCATCTTTATGGGGGATGCACTCCTGGACCTTTTCCAGACCAAGATGAACGTTTATGTGAGCTCGGAAGACTACATGAAGATTGCCAGGAACGCGCTGTATCTGAAAAGCTTTGATGTGGCACGGGACAGCTTTCCTCTGGGTGCGGGAATGGGACGCTATGGAAGCCATTTGAGCAGTATTTTCTACAGTCCGATCTATGAAAAGTATGGCCTGTCAACCATACACGGCATGACGCGGGAAAAGCCTAACTTCATCACTGATACATTCTGGCCAATGATTGTGGGTGAAACAGGTTATCTGGGATTTGCGCTGTACCTGGCAATTTTGGCTATTTTCATAAAGATGCTTGCCAACCACATTCGGAACACGCATGAGCCACTGTTAAGGGCTTTTCACCTTGGTGCCTTGATGGTCGTGGTGAAGGGAATTGTAGAGAGTATAGCGGACCCTGTTTTTGCAGCGCCGCCGGCCGCTATTTTCCTGTTTGCAGTAGTGGGATTGTCTGCTGTGATCTACCGGCAGGGGACTCACGAACCCGGATTGAGGGAGTCTGGCCGAAAATGAGCGAAAGAGATTTTTTTGACAGCCAGTACAGTGTGAACTGGAAAGCCAGGGCTGACAATAAGGATTATCTGTATGACAAATATGCCCGCCTCATCGAAAACGGCGGTAACAATATCCGGTGCTATCAGGTAAAGAGACAATTTGACGCATTGTTGAAGTCTGAAGGCAAAAGAATACTCGACTGCGCGTGCGGCGTTGGAGCATTGGGAATTTGGCTGGCTCTCAACGGAAAAGACGTATGCGGTTTTGATTTTTCCGAAACGGCCATCGGTATAGCCGTGGAATCAGCCATGCTTTCGGGTGTAGCCGATAAAATCAGGTTTGATGTAATGGATGTGCGCACGTTGGCCTATGAAGACGGTTCTTTTGATATTCTGACGGGAAACGATTGCATTCATCACCTCATAAACCAGCCTGCCGGGTTAAGGGAACTCGCGCGGGTATTGAAGCCCGGCGGCAAGGCGCTTTTTGTCGAACCGCTGGCCTGGAATCCTTTCATAAACCTTTTGCGTTTTATAAATACACGGTGGAACAAGTGCTATTTTGAGCACTTCCTGACGAAAAAAGAAATTGAATTCATGAAATCCGTTTTCGGGAGCCTTTCGCTGAGTGAACATGTCGTGCTGAGTTCCTTCAGCCGCCTGTTCGCCCGGGGTCATGCGACAAAAAAACTCAATGCATTTCAAAAAATGGTGTGCATCCTGTTGAAAAAACTGGACGATGTATTGTTGCGCATTATGCCCGGTTTCAGCAATCTGTCTTCAATGGCTTTTATTGAGATTGTCAAAACACCCGGACCCTGACTGAAAAAATATTTTTGAGCTGCGTGTCAATCTGTGCCACTCCTGTTTCATTCATATCCCAGAATGTGTGGCAGAAACTGTAGGAGAGACTCACTGTAACCGGAGTCCCGGGAATTTTCCATGTGCCTGAAATGGTGATCACATTGTTCCAGTCATAGTATCCGTCCGACAGGAATCTTTTGTCCGGGTAGGCGTCCACCATATCGTAATCAAACCATGCGTTCACATCCCCATAAATGAGCGGGATTGCGGGATTATATGTATTTGTTCCGTGGCGGATGAGCCTGTAGGAGAGGGAAGCCTGGATACCGTTTGTGAACACGGTATCCAGTTTTGCAAGAAACTCGTCCGAGTTGGGTGGAAGTGCATAACCCAGGTTTTCTCCGTCATGCGTATAGCTCATGTCCACATCATACCTGGAGGACGAAATGCGGTTTTCAGGATAGTGGGCATAAACAAAGGGTTCTATCTTTGTGTACTGGAATGTGAACATGGTGAACGGGAGCCATGGGATCAAAACCCTGGTTCCCGCCTGTATTGCCACCATGCTCCTGGGCCGTTTGAAAAACTCATCCATGGACGCCAATTCCATTTCGTCGGCGAAAAAACAGAAATAATACTTGGCTTATCCCAGCAAAAATGCTTCTGCCTCGAGCTCAAGCATGACATTGTCCATGTCTCCATGCAGATTCTGGTGCAGAAGCGTATACATAAGCGGACTCAAGTAACCCAGTTCAAACCGTTTTCCCCAGACAGCTGAAGAGGCTGCCGAGAATGACAGCCACGTGAATGGGAAAAATTCGAGTATCTGGGCCGTGAACATCTTCTGGGAGGAAAGGTCATCATCGGAGTCTATCTGGTTCTCTTCCATCCAGTTCCCGAGGGAGCCGACTGTATAGGAAAGTGAAATCCAGTCTGCGAGCCTGGCAGAGAAATCAAATCCCTCAAACGGCCGTGCTGTTTTTGAGAGCAGGAGACTTCCATCGCCTATGCTCCAGTCCCGCCTGTATCTCGCGAACTTGAATGTGAGCGAGTTTTCAAAAAACTCCGCGGTGATCTCGTTTTCCAGGATAAAACTCAAGTACGGGATTGGCTCCACACCGTCCATGCTGTATCTGGGCTCACCAAAACCTATGTGAAATCCGTCCCATTCCTTTGTAAAGGAATATGGGGCAAAGGAATCCGGGCCAACCTTGTCATACGTAAAACCTACGTTGCCGTACCAGGAGAGAAAGTCTCCCACATCGCCTGCCATAAAAAAACGCAGGGCATTGTACATGTGCCAGTTTTTTGGATTATTGGCGTTTATTTGGAAGAGGGATTCTTCCCAAAAGCCCAGGCGCACAGGCCCGGGGTAAACAGGATTAAGTTGAACCGGGTCCGTTGCTGCAGGATTTCCGGGAAGACCGGGAAAGCGTTCCTCAAGGTCCTGGATAATTCTGCCAAGGATTGCAGACTCATCTGCAGAAAAAAGTCCCTGTTTTGACTGTGCGCGCGACAGCAGGCTGTAAATGGTTTCCGCGGTATAGGGTTTGACCCTGGAAAGGGAGTAAATTGCGCCCTTGATTTCAGCCATTTCGAGGATCATGTACGCTGGATCATTCACATCCACCGACAGATGCAAATCCGCCATTAGAACAGGAACCGGGAAAACCAGCAGCAGGAAAAGAACGCGCAATATTTTCATATTCTTCTACAACTTTAATGTGTTTTTTCCGAGTTTACAAGCAACAATCAATTATTTGATATTTTGGACATATTGTCATATATTAATGCAAGAGGCGTTTTTTGAGAAGCAAATTGGGAAAATTCATCTTTGCCGCAATAATCCATATTATTCTGCTGTTGGTCATAAACCTGCTCTGCATTGACCCTGTTGCTGACAGGTTTGCTTTCAGCCTGAACCCGCTGTTTTTTCTAATGGTGCATGTTTTCCTGTGCGTGGCCTATTTTTTCATCATATGGTCAAGCCTCTATGTATATGACTACTTTTATTTTCTCAATTTCGGCCGACAGATTGTCCTGAAGAGTCTGTCATATACGGTTTTGATAGTGGCTGGTGCAATCGCAAGCATCTGCGGATTGTCCCTGCTGCGCGTGGCTGGAGCGCCAGTGATCAACCTTGCGCCCTTTGAACGATACCTTGCATTGGCCCTGGTCATCGTCATAATAGACATGATATGTTTCCTGCTTCTATTTTTCCTCCAGACTGCATGGATCTACCACCTCATAGGCCTTGGTTATCTCAAGAAAAATGTCATGGTAATAGGCGATCCGGATGAAAGATTCCCCCTGACATGGTTTGACGGTGAAGTCACGCGCATTTACCAGGGAAGGCTCTTCCGGAGAGGGTCCTCGTGGCTGTTCAAAGGAAAAAACCGTGAAGAGAGAAATATCCCGGCGAACAAAAGTAAAGATCTGCTTTTTGGAAATAAGACAGGAGAGGTGATTTTTTTTCTCTGCAAATCAATTTCCCGCAAGGATGTTGAAAACCTGATATCGGTCCTAAACGAGAATGGCATCAATTACTTTTTGGTTCCTGAGGTTGAGAAACTTTCCAAAGCCTCGTTTAATGAGAATGCCTTCCCGTATATACCAATCATAATGAAAT
>RPPD01000188.1 GCA_003818675.1 Spirochaetaceae bacterium | reverse complement strand
TGACTTTTAAACAAATATACAAAAAAAAAGAGCGGTTATCCATGAGAAATTAGTGGGATTTTCTGCCCCATTTCTTGAGATTCTTGTTGCGGCGCGAGGATTTGGGTGAAGAGAGCCACTTAAGGAAAAAATAGGTACCGCATCCTATCAAAACCATCCCGACCAACAGAAGGGAGTAGGCGAGGGGCCATCCCATTGCCTCGGTCATCATGGTCCATTCCGACATTCCGCCGATTCCGGCCAGAAATGTGAGCGGCATGAAGATCGTGGTGATAAGGGTCAGGCGATGAATCGTGATGTTGAGGTTATTGCCAACGATGGAGGCGTGGGTGCTCATGATTCCGGAAATGATGTTGGTGTAAATCTCGGCCTGTTTGAAGCACTGGCTGTTTTCAATAATAATATCATCGAGAACATCAAGGTTGTCCTCTGAAAATCCGATCTTTGCGGCATTGTTCTTGAGCTTTTCAAACAGGACTGAGTTTGAGTGTATTCCGTTGTAGTAATACACGAGGCTCTTCTCCAGGGCAAACATGTTTTGCAGATACCGGTTTTCCACGGATGTGTCTATCTTGTCCTCAAGTGAGTCAGACAACAAGCTGATGATTTTCAAGTGGCTCAGGAAATGTGAAATTGTGCCATAAATAACACGAAGAAGCGCGTCGCGAAGCGATTTTACCCTTTTTGCCTGCTTGGTCCAGAGAACCTGGATGTCCTCGGGCATAACTATTACAAGCTTATCCTGAAATAGAAAGCATCCCATGGACGTAACCTTGAAGAGAAGCTCATCATCAGTGCAGTAGTTTTTGGGACGCTTGATAATGACAACCACATGGTTATCCTCGATCTCAAGCCTTCCCAGTTCGTCCTGGTCAAGTGCGGAGTTGATGTTGTGTTCATCAATGCCGTACTGCGTGGTGAGTTCCCTGATTTCATCTTCCTTTGGCTTGATATACAATACAATGGCGCAAGTCTCCTTTGTGGCTTCGGAGATCAGTCCTTCATCACATCTGAAATACTGCACCATGAGATCTCTCCCCTTAGTTTGATACGCCAATCATAGTACACTTTTTCGTCAGAAGGAAGTACTTTTTTAAACTTGTTATCCGGTCGATAAGGTTGTTAATAGCAGGAAAGTGTGGTATTTTTATAATTATGAGATACAAGATCCTTCTGGCATTATTCCTATTCGTGACAGGTACCGTTATTTTCGGTAACGGCAAGGTTCTTGTGGCTCAGGTCTCAGGAACAGGTGCAACGCTGATTCGGAACGGATCAAGTGAATTTTTCAGTTTTTCAGAAAAAAATCCAAAGGGGATGGAACTTCTTGCCGGGGATATTTTAAACCTGGAACCAGACAGCATGATGGAGCTTGTAATACTGCCTGTTAACTCCAGGCTCCAGGCTTCAGAATCCACATCATTTCGTATCAGGGCTGTATCTGAAGCGGGTGGCTATGATGTTGAACTATATTACGGAAAACTCAGGGCCTTTGCAATTTCTGGAATAAGGCTTGCACCGTTCTCAATAAATAATATGGTGGTTGTGCCGCAGGAAGAAAGCGCGGATTTTGGTTATGATGTCTATACTGATGTCGGGGCCAAGGGTTCCTCCCAGCAGATTTATTGTTTTTCAGGCGAGGTTACAGTCAGCAGGAGCAACTCTTCTTTTTCATCAACCGGAGGAACAGAATCTGTGCGCCTGCTTCCTATGGAAATGGCCAGGATAAGGGAGCTAGGACGTGATATACCGCTTGCAAAAATCGCACTTGGGACAGGCTCTGCAAAAGCCTGGCTAGGGGAAGCAGTCGTTGCAGAGCTTTCTGAAACAGCTGGTGCAACACAGCCGGTTACCACGGTTGAAGCCCCGGGAAAAACAGAAAGCAGTGTGACAACTCCATCAGTCGTGACGAATATAAGCAAACCTGAAGGTGATGCCAAAACTGCTTCTTCGACACAGCAGAACCTCACGCCTGCTGCGAAGACTGATGAAACCTCAGCGACAGCGACCGTAACGGAAGATAAAGTGAGCGCAACGGAAACTGCTCCTGAATGCGCCAGGGTGACAACCACAGTCAGGGATACAGGTGAATCTACCCTGCAGACAAATCCTGAAGGTACCATTCCTGCAACTGCTGAAAAAAAGGATACTCCGGTCGCAGACACCAAAGCCGCAACAGCTGCTGCGGAGACTGATCAGGTAAAAACAGCACAACAGAATAATGGCGGAGATGTCCCTGTGGCCTTCAAGCTGGATATGAATATGGAATTCATCTACATGCTCCATGAGAGTCCAACAATACCCCCAATCCCCGGGTTTGACCTGTTTGTCCATCTGGTTGATACCCTCGCCCATATGAGGTTTGGTTTACTTATTGATCCTGCGGTCATGTTTGTCAATGTTATTGGTTTTGGGCTTGAGACAGGTGCCATGTATGCACCGTATTTTGACGGCACAGACATTATTCACACGTTTACTATTCCCGCCTCTGTATTTTTAAGACTTACCATAGGGCCAGTGTTTTTTCAGATAAAGGGCGGAATGCTGTTTGACGGAGTCTTAAACCAGACTACCAGTGATTTTGTGATAAGTGATGTGTTTAGGTATGAAGCGGGTGTGCGACTCGGAATAAAGCTGGGGAATTCTGCTTTTTATGCCTCGGGAATTCTGATTTCCGATACAATCGACGGTTTCTTTAATGAAGATTATTATACCTGGGTTGGTGTGGGTGTCATCTTCTCCATTTTCTAGAAGACTGCTATAGTAATATAATGGTTTCTCCCGAATCGGTCATCAATAAAAATCTGGAAAATGATCATGTCACATTTGTTTTCCCTTCGGAAACAGTGGCGGAGGCAATGCTGCATAAAATCGCGGCTAAGTCCGCAAGACGGGTCATTCCAAAGGACAGGTTTGTTTCGTGGGACCGATTCAAGGAGATGACATTCAGGTATCCACAGAACGCATCGGCTGTGAATAATTTTTACCGTTCACTGTTTTGTGCGGGTCTTCTGGCGGAAAACTCACGCCGGTCTTTTTTATTTTCACTGATTCTTCCTGAACATGCAAGAGAGTCTTTAAATGCCCTGTCATACTTTAAAAACAATCTCCCGCTTCTTGCACGAATCCGGGAAAATTATTTATCATCCCAGTCCAGCGCACCGTTTATAAACCGTATGAAACTGGCCGATCTCCTGTTGCTAAATGGCAGGTATCATGATTTCCTTGATGGCCTTTCGCTGTATGAACCAGATTCTGAGGTTCCGGTTTTTCAGCCGCAAGACGCGGGTGAGTGTATTACTGAAAAGACTGAATCAAAAGAATATTATATTTTTTATCCTGAGGTTATTTCTGATTTCAAACCAGTGACTTCTATGTTGAGCAGCGACAAATCAGTCCATTTATACCTGGCGCAAGAAATGCAGAAAATAGACGGGCGAATTATGGTCTTTGAAAATTCCATTCAGGAACTCCGCTGGCTTGTTACAAGGATAGACAAAGCTCTTGACGAGGGTGTTGATCCCGCAGATATCGCCATCACTATTGCAGGGCATGAATCTTATTTGACTTTTCTTGAGACAGAAGCGATGCTGCATGACATTCCACTCCAGATAAAAATTGGAAAACCAATACTGTCATACCCGGGAGTAAACCTCTTTGAACACATGCAGCATGTGGTTGATTACATGTTTGGCGTACGTGATTTGCAGATTCTGTTTTCTAACAGAAGTATTCCATGGAAAAAAAGTGAACTGCTTCTTAAGCTTGTTGAGTTTGGTTTTGCGCACAACTGCATCCAGAATTACCAGTATGGAAATATGCGTAAAGACATCTGGGATAGTCATCTGGATCGTCTGAAAAACAATGACAATAAACAGGAGTACCCCTATGCAGAACTTCAGGATTTATACCATTCACTTAGAAGGCACTTGACTGCTGTTGTACAAGCTGTCTCTTTCAGGAGTTTGAAGGACGCGGTCCATGCCTGCTGTACGGAAATGATAGATATGTCCGGATTTGGCGAATGGGAGCAGAAATATTTCCAATTTGCTTTGAGTATTCTTGATGAAACTGTGCTTTATGCCAACCGCGTCAGTCTGGATCAGGACATTAAACCTTTTTCAATCTGGCTGTCGATCCTGCGCGAGAAAACATATGTAAAACCGGCAGCAAAAAGAGGCATTACTGTTTATGCCTACAAGGTTTCTGCGGGTATCATGCCTCGCCTGCATTTCATTGTTAATGCCAGCCATACTGGGACAACCGTTGTAAGTAGAGCTTTCCCGTTTATGACATCAAAAGAGGAATCAATGATGCCAGATACAGTTAATGACTACAGTGAGGCTATTATAAATCTATATGAACATTCCGGCGAGCAGGTTTATTTCAGTTACTCGCGCAAAGGTTTTGACGATACACATCTGGCTCCACAGACTTTTATCAGGCGAGGGAACGTGATTGAAGCTGCCGGACAGAGTGAAGTGGAGGAATTATCACGAGGACTTGCTGAACGCAGGATTTGGGCTTCAGGAAAGCCTGACATGAAGGGCGGCATAACTAGTATCCAAAGGGATGGATTTAAAGCTGCTATCGTAACTGCCCTGGCCGGAAAGAAAAATGATTTTACGAAAAAAACAATCGGAGAAACCAGGATTACAGAAATAATAAATTCTGTTCTCAGGGATGAATCCGGCATGTTGCATATCAATGCGACCGGGCTCGGACTTTTTCTGACATGCCGTTTTAAATATTTCATGGAAAGGGTGATTGTGCCAGCAGAAATGAGCCTCGAGAGTGATTTCCAGAATGATATTGAATACGGGAACATAATTCATCATGTGTTCGAGATTTTTTATCAGGGGCTTATCAACAATAAAGAAGTTTTTCATGGCCGAAACAAGGAACACTACAAGGAAATATTCTCTGCCTGTATTTCCGTTGCCGCTGCATACTGGGAAATGAGAAAATCCCTTCCGCCATTTCCGATCTGGGAAATATGGAAAAACCAATTGCATGCTGGATTTACAGCATTTTGTGAGCTTGAAAGCATGCGACATGAAAAATATACGGTGGAGGGAGTAGAGGAAAAATTGCAATACCAGATTCCAGGTAGAGATGTACTGGCAGATGGGAAGATAGACCTCATGATCCATGATGAAGACGGTCTGTGTATTGTAGATTACAAGAAAAAGAAAGTTCCCGGGCGGGAAAGTGCAGAGAACATACGGAAGAATCCACAGTCCCTTCAGATGCCTTTTTATCTGTTCCTTGCTGAAAATAACAGACTGGATGTGCACACGGCATCTTTTTATTCGTTTTTTGAAATAAAATATCATGACTTCATTATGAAGGAAGCAAAAAATCCGGAAGAACAGCAGTTGTGGCTTGAGAAATGGTTCACAGCTTTAGAGGA
>RPPD01000187.1 GCA_003818675.1 Spirochaetaceae bacterium | reverse complement strand
TGCATAGGCTGCGGGGCCTGCATGAAGGCATGTCCTGTAAATGCGATTTCAGGAATAAAGCGGAATCCGCATCTGATAGACCAGGACGTCTGCATCAAGTGCGGAGAATGCATGAAGGCCTGCAAGTTCAAGGCAATTGAACGCGCGGGAAGCGTTGCGTCACCGGCAACAGGGAAAACATGCGCAACTGTAAAGTCTTCACCCGCTGAAATGATTCAGGGATAGGCAAAGGAGTAAGGCATGGAGCAGAAGTCTCCCCTAACGATATTCATCAACAACAAGGAATACAAGGTAAAACCCGGCCAGACAATCATGCAGGCCGCCGATAACCTCGGGTTCAAAATCCCGAGACTGTGCTACCATCCAAAACTTTCAATTGAGGGCGCGTGCCGTGTCTGCATTGTCCAGGTCGAGGGTATGAAGACATACGTCGCGTCCTGCGCCTATCCGGTAAGCGAGGGGATGCGCATTCATACGAATACCGCGGAACTCCGCAGGGCCAGGCGCGACATCGTTGAGCTGATCCTGGACAACCATCCAACTGATTGTCATGTCTGCGAACGCGATGGCAACTGCGAACTCCAGCGCCTGACTTACGCCATGGGAATCAGGCACAGGCACTTCGAGGGTGAACGCAAGCACTACAACAAGGATTTATCCTCGCCTTCAGTTATACGCGATCCGGACAAGTGTATTCTCTGCGGCCGGTGCGTGCGCATATGCTCGGAAGTCCAGAAGGTCAATACACTTGGATTCGCGCACCGCGGATTCAAGACCGTGGTCATGCCCGCGTTTAACACGCCTTTTGCCGAGAGCATCTGTTCAACCTGCGGCCAGTGCATCAACGTCTGTCCCACAGCATCGTTTGTTGAACAAAACTACACGCAGGATCTCTTTGAGAAGCTCGATGACCCGAACATAATCAAGGTCGCGCAGATCGCGCCGTCGGTTCGGGCCGCCATCGGGGAGGCATTCGGATTGCCTCCCGGACGCGCCATGCACGGAGAGCTCGCGGCCTCTTTGCGAAAACTGGGATTTGATTACGTATTTGACACACAGTTCTCCGCGGACCTCACTATCATGGAAGAGGCGAGCGAGCTATTGGAGCGCATAGGCGGCAAGGGGTCTCTGCCCATGATAACCAGCTGCTCAAGTGCCTGGATGAAATACGTCGAGCACTTCAACCCGGAGTTTTTGCCCAACATTTCCACATGCAAGTCCCCAATGTCCATGATGGGCGCGCTGGTGAAAACCTATTTTGCGCAGAAACTGAAAAGAAAGCCTGAGGAAATATTGTCCGTTGCGGTCATGTGCTGCACTGCCAAGAAGCATGAGGCGGCCAGGCCCGAACTTATGGTTGAGGGGATGCCCGCTGTTGACATTGTGATCACGACAAGGGAACTCGCCTGGATGATAAAGTCTGCGGGAATCGACCTCGTCAACATCAAGGTCCAGGACTTTGACCACCCGCTTGGAATCTCGTCAGGCGCGGGCGCCATATTCGGAACAACCGGCGGCGTGATGGAGGCGGCACTGCGGACTGCCTACGAGCTGGCCACTGGTGAAACCCTGCTGGACATCGAACTTGAATCCCTGCGCGGATTTGCCGGGATCAAGGAGGCGACAGTCACCATGGAAGGAAAACCCATACGGGTGGCGGTAGCGCACGGACTCGGAAACGCACAGGCTGTTCTTGAGATCGCCAGGAAGGAGCCGGACCGCTACCAGTTTATAGAGATTATGGGATGTCCCGGCGGATGCATCGGGGGCGGAGGCCAGCCGTACGCCACGGCCAACTCCATTCCGCTGGACGAGGCGTGCCTGGCAAAACGCGCTGAAGCACTGTACGCAATAGACCGCGGCAAGAACATAAGACGGAGCCATGACAACCCGGACATACAGAGGCTCTATCGTGAATTTCTGGGCAGGCCGCTCGGAACCCTTTCGCACAAGCTTCTGCACACACACTACCAGGCCAAGGAGCCCAGGGGTATCATCGCTCGGGGAAGGAAATAGCCATGATCATGACAGCAGAAGACAAATACAAGACGCTTGAGGAGTATATTTCCTCCTTCAAGAATGACCTGCATCCGGAGTCCAGGCTCATCGGGGTGCTGCACAAGGCGCAGGAGCTCTTCGGCTTTCTGCCGGAGGAGGTCATGTGCAAGATCGCATATCTCATGGACATACCCGCGGCCAGGATCTGGGGCGTGGCGAGTTTTTACCACTACTTCAACCTTAAACCCGTGGGAAAACACGTGATCTCGCTTTGCCTAGGCACCGCCTGTTACGTCAAGGGAGCGGGCATGATTCTGGACCGCATCCGCGAGCACTTGAATATAAGTGTGGGTGAGACCACCACCGACGGCATGTTCACGCTGCAGGAAGCCAGGTGTCTCGGCGCCTGCGGCCTCGCACCGGTCTTGATGATAGACAACAAAATCCACGGGAAACTCACACCCGAGGCTGCGATTGAACTCATAAACGGGCTTAAGAAGGGGTAACCACAAGGAGACGGCAATGGCGAAACGAATTTTAATCATAGATGACGACCCTGATTTTGCTGAGGCTGTTTCATCACTATTGGAATCAAACGGCTATGCAGTGGCCTCCGCGCTCTGTACCGAGGACGGGCTTGCACAGGCGTGCAAAAAACCCTGCCCGGACTGCATACTGCTCGATGTGATGATGGCCGGCAAAGTCGAGGGTTTTGAGTTTTCCAGAACCCTCAGGGACAACCCTGACACCAGCAATATCCCTGTTATTCTTGTGACCGGCATCAGGCGTGATCTTTCCATTCCTTATGCGCTTGAACCAGACAGGGAATGGCTGCCAGTCAAGGCGATTCTTGAAAAACCCATAAGACCGGATACTCTGCTCAAAACAATTGCTGAAAACCTCTGATACCTGCGCTAAAATAGGGTTTGACAGACAGGGCTTACTCTTTTAACATCACTGTATGTTCGTTTCAGCGTGCCTGGATCTTTCAGGCAAGGATCACGAGGAAAAAATATCGTCTCTCCTTATGCAATACGGCTTTAAAAGGGTGCAGAAGCACCTCTACGAGCATACAGGCATGAATGAGACATCGCTTAAGCGTCTCAAGTTTGATCTTGACCGCAGCACTGACTCCTATGATGTCATCAGGATGTACCAGTTCCCTGTTGACCAGACACTTGTAATTACCACGCTGAAGGACAAAAAGTGGCGCAAACTCATCGCGCGGGCATAATGGAGGAACAATATGTTTGAAGATATACAGCAGCGGATTATAACGCTTGACGATGCTGTCCAGGAAACCTGGAGGCATCTTTGACGATCAGAAATTAAAAACAGGCATAATAGCGCTTCAGGATGAGACCCAAAAACCTGATTTCTGGCAGGACCGCGAACACGCAGAAAAGACCCTCTCAAAATTGAAGAGCCAGGAGCGCAGGCTCTCCACATGGGAAACCCTCATCGCGGAAATGGCGGATTTCCGGGAACTTGTATCTCTTGCCAAGGAAGAG
Organism: Spirochaetaceae bacterium; assembly: GCA_003818675.1. The sequence continues at coordinate 1,909 of RPPD01000187.1, read as the reverse complement.
GAAGACTCCTCTGTAGATCAGGAGGTCAGGGATTCACTTGCCTTGCTGGAAGAGCGTTTTGAAAAACTGCGGATCATTGAGTTTTTGGGCGCCAAATTGGATAGTGCATCAGCCTTTCTTACAATCCACTCTGGTGCTGGAGGTACTGAAGCATGCGACTGGGTGAGCATGCTGCTTCGCATGTACTCTCGTTGGTGTGAAACCCATGAATATAAAATAGAGACTATTGACCTGCTTGAAGCCGAGGGCGGAATCAAATCCGTCACTCTTGAAATCACCGGTGAATATGCCTACGGTTTTTTGAAGGTTGAATCAGGCATTCACCGCCTTGTGCGGATTTCCCCATTTGATTCAAACCAGCGCAGGCATACATCATTTGCTTCTGTATATGCAACACCTGTAATCGATGAGGAAATAGAAATAGATATCAAGCCAGAGGAACTGCGCATAGATACCTACCGTTCCGGAGGCGCTGGAGGCCAGCACGTCAACAAGACGGAATCCGCAGTCCGCATAACACACCTGCCAACGGGCATTGTGGTGCAGTGCCAGAATGAACGCAGCCAGCACAAAAACAAGGCCACGGCAATGAAAGTCCTGAAGTCCCGACTCTTTGAGCACATAAAGAAGGAGCAGGACGAGGAAAAGGACAAGCGCGAGAGTGAGAAAAAGGACATTTCCTGGGGTAACCAGATACGTTCTTATGTGTTTCATCCCTATAACATGGTCAAGGATCACAGGACAAAATACGAGACAGGAAATGTACAGGCTGTCATGGATGGCAAGATTGACAATTTTATTGAGGAATACCTGAAAAATACATGGGCAAACGCGCAGTAATTTTAATAAAAGAACATCATTTGTCTCATTTTTTTTTGCGAATGCTGACTGGTTTAATTTTTTTAACGGGATTTCTGTCGGGAATATCAGCACAGGCACAGACTCTGAATCCTGCTCTGCCAATTGATTCCAGAAAGCTTTTCAGCATCGGTATAACTGAGTTTTCAGGTGTCAATCTATCCCCTGAAAACATGTATTTAAAGTCAAGTCTTCCTGCACAGGTAAAAGAAAAGATTATAGGCATAGAAAGTCATGTATACAATGATGAAGAAAAGGAAGCCTATCGCAAATGGATCCTGGCTGCTGAGTTGCAGAAGGTTTTTACCGAACTTGAGGCACTTTCAAAGAAAAAGGATGAGGATTTTTTTCTTTCAAAAAAGCAGTTTGAGCGGGACAGGATAACGGCTGATTATGAGAAAAAACGCGCAGAGCTTTTGGCCAGGGTCAATTTTTACCGCACTTTTGAAGCTGGAAAAATTGCATTACCTGATGAAAAAAACGCGGAGATACAAACTGATTCAGGAAAACTGCTTGCATCACCGTCCTGGTCTGCGCTGGAATACTCGGTGAAAAAGGATCTGGATATACTGGTTACCGGATCAATTGAGGAAATCCAGGGGTACCTGTACCTGGAGCTTGTTGTGTATCATCGCATTCTGGAAAAAAATATTTTTTACTTCAGGGATGCAGGTACCCGTGAAGACATAACAGGATATCTGTTGACTACTGTTCCAAAGATAACAACATTGTTGCTTGGACGGGAATGGGCGGGGATTTTAATTGATGTAGATCCTCCTTTCTCTTACATCAAGATCGATGGAAAGCTTGTTGGCATGGGCACGGCTGAACGGACCTTTTATATACCCGGCGAGGTTGAAATTGAAATTGAGGCTCCTGGTTACCTGTCGTTTTCAAAAACCGTTACGCTTGCCCCACAGGCAAGTGAAAGATTGGAAATCACCCTTGAGCGCTCATACTCAGATGTTTTCCTTGTGGAATCCATTCCGCCAGGAGCGCAGGTATATCTGGATTCACTTTGGATGGGAACTGCTCCACTTGTAATGATCAG
>RPPD01000186.1 GCA_003818675.1 Spirochaetaceae bacterium | reverse complement strand
TGAAGGTGTCAACTGTGATGCCGATTGATCCGCCCTGCTTTCGCAGAAAGGCCATTGTCATTCCCGCAGCAACTATAATAAGTACAAGACCGACAATTACGACCATTACTATATTAAAGAACTCCATGCGGCTCTGTATGGTCAGGGCTTCCGTGCTCCCGAGCTGGGTGAATACGGCGCTTATCATGGGAAATACAAAGAAAGTCATTACAATGGCGCCTATGACTATCATGAAGAGAATGAGAAGCGGGTAAACCAAAGCGCCGACTATTTTTTCACCAAGTTTCTTGTTCCCGGCCAGATACCCGGAGAGTCTTTCAAAGATATTGTCCAGCGAACCTATTTTTTCCCCGATGCGAACAAGACCGCGGTAGAGCGGGGGGAAGGTGTCTCCCATTTCCTCCAATATGGCGGAGAATGAGGTTCCCTTGCCCAATCTCTCCGAGATATGGCTGATAAGCGCATGTTCCTTGCCGCGGGTAAAGATTGTCTTTGCCACGGAGAGCGCGTCTTTTAGCGTGAGACCGGACGTGATGAGAATGGACATTGTCTGTGTGAAATCCAGAATGGTTTTGAGCGGGATTTTCTTGTGCTCACGCGTAATGCTGGTGCCTGTCTCGGCAGTGATTTTTACCGGAGACAATCCTTTGGCTGAAAGCGCGCGGACCAGGGAGTCTTCTGAGGAGGATTCCTGCACAATCTCGGAAATTTTACCGGAAAAATCTGCCACGCGGCAGCGGTACACGGCCATTACGCGGTCACCACCCTTTCAATTTCTTCTATTGTTGTCTGACCGCTTGCCACCTTTTGAAGGCCAGCCGACAGAAGTGTTGTCATGCCTTGTTCCACAAGTGTATTCTTTATTTCCGTGTCTCTCATGTTCTTGACGATCATGGCTTCAACGTCTTCATCGCTTGTGAAAATTTCGAAAATACCGGTCCTGCCCCTGTATCCGGTATTGTTGCATTTTTCGCATCCAACGGGACGGCAGATCTTGCCCCTGGAAAAACCGTTTGCTGCAAGGAGTGCGCGTTGGGCAGGAGTGGCCGCGGCTTTTTGCTTGCAGTCATCACAGAGTTTTCGGACAAGCCGCTGCGCGATTGCCCCTCGGAACACAGCCGCCAGAAGAAAGGGTTCTATTCCCATGTTTTTGAGCCTGCTTATAGACGTGACAGTGTCATTAGTGTGCAGTGTCGAGAACACAAGGTGCCCAGTGAGAGCGGCGCGTACCGCAAGTTCAGCGGTCTGGCTGTCCCTTATTTCTCCAACCATTATGATGTCAGGGTCCTGGCGGAGAACCCTCTGAAGGATGGAGTCGAAGGTGAGGCCGATTTTATCATAGGTCTGGATCTGGTTTATCCCGTCAATGACATATTCAATAGGATCTTCAATTGTAATTATCTTTGTCGTATCTGATTTTATCTGGCGGAGTATGGCATTAAGCGTAGTCGTCTTGCCTGAACCTGTGGGGCCTGTGACAAGGACCAGCCCGTGGTGTCTTTTGTAGAGGGATTGTAATCCGCCGAGCTCTGTTTCAAGCAGGCCGAGTTGCTCCAGCCCCAGCGGGTTCTTTTTTTTGTTGAAAAGCCGCAGGACAACAGATTCACCCTCGGCTATGGGTATGATGGAGACGCGGAGATCAACAATGTCCTTTTCAAGATGCACTGTGATACGGCCGTCTTGAGGAAGGCGTTTCTCCATGATGTTGAGGTTTGCCATGATCTTGATGCGGGATGAAACAGCGGGAAACTTGTCCTTTTCCAGGGTGAGCACCGTGCGAAGCGTGCCGTCTATCCTATAGCGGACAATTGCATTGTCGGAATAGCATTCAATATGGATATCCGAGGCATTTTTGCGGATCGCCTCTATCATTATGCTGTTAATTAAATTGACAATGGGTGCGTCATTGGCAAGTCGATCCAATTGGAGCTTTTCCTGTTCTTTTTTGCCGGATTCCTCAGGAGTGCCGATCTGTGCCATCTGTTCGGCAAGGTAGGCTGAAAGTTCAGCGCGCTCGATTCTGCGAAACATGATTTTTTTGTCATGAAAATGCCTGAGGCTCTCCAGCAGGTCCTGGTCTTCAATCTCGCAGACACCGGTAATGACGCAGTCCTTTTCCTCGCGGAGCTTGATGACGCCATTATGTTCTATATATTCTATGGGATACTGATCCTTGCCCGAGGGCAGGGGTTTGTAAACTGAAAGGCTTGCGAAACCGGTTTCTTCCTGTTCTTGGGGTTGGTTTTTCAATACGTTCATTTCAAGGATTCCCCTGTCTGGCTATTCAGAAATATTAAGTGCCATGGCTGCCACATGGTTGTCATAGATCCGCTGGATGGTAGTGGATGCCGTGGTATGGTTGTCAGCCGTATATTCCAGCATTGGAACAATATATATTACCATTTCAGTGGTCTCATAACTCAAAGTTGTATTCTGGAAAAGATAGCCGACAAGCGGGATATCTCCAAGAAGAGGCACTTTGGATATATTTTCGTTCACGTCCTGGTAAATCAGGCCTCCGATTACAATTGGCTCTCCGCATCTGGTCCTGACCTGGGTGTTGATCACTTTTTCAGTTGTAGATGGAAGCTGATTTTCCTTGTCGCTGGCGGTTTGTTTTGATACTGTTGCGGCAACTGTCATGGTTATCATCCCATTTCCTGAAACCCATCCTTTTATGGATAAAATAAGACCAGAATTGATTTCACTTGTTGTATATGTTGATGTTGTCTCCGAGGATGTTGTCACATTCCGGTAGCGTGAGGTTTCAGTATTCTGGAGTTTGACCTCCTGGCCTGAAATGCCGTTTAATGTAGTATCGGCGAAAACACGCGCCAGGCTGTTTTTCAGGTCCATGCTCATGTTTGTTGCGAAGAAATACCCGAGGCTGCCGATTATGTCGAAATTCAGACTCAATATTTCGGAAAAATTACCGACAAACGCCAAAGCCTTTCCTGCATCGTCTCCGGTGGTTGGCTGGGGAGAAGTCACTTCAGTATCCAGACCATACTCAAATGACTTCTTGCGTTGATAAAGGACAACCAGAAGCTTGTATTGAATTTGCGGTATTGGCTGATCTATCATGGACAGATCGCGAATGAAAGCTTTGTACTGTTCCTCCGATCCTGAGAAAAACACACCGCTCGAATCGGCAGTGGCCGTGATGCTCTCCTTGGAAACTGAAGGGGGCAGTGTCTTTAAAAGATCCTCGGCCTTGATGTACCGCAGCTTCACAAACCGCGTGTCCGGTCTTCTGTCCGCCGCGGACAGGAAATCTTCCAGCAGTTTCTTTTTTTCCGGGCTTAACAACATGACAAACGAGCTGGTTCCCGGAACAATAACGGGTTCAATCCCTTTGAACGCCGCGGGAAGTATTGCCTTGATGTTTTTCACATCCAGAAAACTCAAGGTGAAAAGCTGGTACTGCATGTTGTGCAAAGGCTTGTCTATCTGTGAAATGAACTCGCGGAGCGGGGCAATCTCTTCATCGCTTCCAGTGAGAATGATGACGCTGTTTGCCTCGTCAAGCTTGTAGAGCTTGCTTGAGGCGAGTTGGGACGGCAGGAGTTTCTGGAAATCCTGGGTGGAGATGCAGGAAAGACGGATGATCTCAGTCAGATTCAGTTTTTTCATCACGTCCTGCTGGGTGATTTCAAAAAGGTAATATACATTGCCGACTTTTCGAAAGTCCATGCTCATCTGTTCCAGCACGAGCCCCAGCATTTCCTCAAAGGTTTTATCGGCGAAGCGGAGATCCTCCAGGATCTGGTCCTTGCGCGAAAGGTTTGAATACTCGAATCCGGCTTTCTGGAAAAGCGCGATGATGAGGTCCTTGAACCGGATTTTCTGCACGTTCAGTGTAAAATGGTCCCCGCGCATTGTGAGGCCCTGTGCGAGCGGTGTGTTTCCGCTTGATTCAACAGGCAGGCGCCGTATAAGGTAATAATCTGTTTTTTTTTCAACAGCGAATCCCTGAAACTTGGAAAGAAGCATGGAAAAAAAGGCCTCGGGCGCCATTTCTCTGGCATGCACGGTCAATTTGCCGGTTGGAAGTGATTCGTCAATTACTGTGATATTAAATGACTTGGATGCGGCACGGATAAGAAGCGCAACATCGACATCCTCGGCATCCATGGTTATTGTGTTTTTTTCCCTGTTAACAGATGCACTGATTCTGGAAACGTAGTAAATGTTGTTTTCTATCCTGTAATACATTTTGTAAGTGGAGAGAAATATCTCAAAAGCGGACGCAAACTCCATTTTGTCCTGGAAAGAGTATGTAGCTGTGCCCTTTATTGTCTCATCCGGCAGAATTGACTTTCCGGTTGCTGATGAGAGAGCCACAAGGATGTCTGTTATTTCCGCGTTGGAAAACTCCATCTTTGGTATCATCTGGCCGAATGCCAATGCTCCTGACAGCAACAACAGGAAAACAATGAGAATTCTTTTAAAGGCTTTATTTATCATTCATCACCCCTTTATTGTATCGTTGGAAAAGGCAAAATCACGCACTTAAGCGCGACCACTGCGGCAACCCCGGCGAAGAGAAACGGCGCGAAGGGAATCGCGTCCTTAAAGCCCTGCTTTTTCGCGATTACAAGTGCGAGTGTGATTCCCATGGCCAGCAATGAAGCGATGAACAGTACAATCCACCACTCAATAATGCCAGTAGATGCACCGATGAAAAACGAGAGCTTCACGTCTCCAAATCCGAGTTTGCCCTGGGAAAAACGGTAAAATAACCAGAGAAAGGCAAAAGCGATGCTTCCAGCCATGAGCATCAAGGGGACTGCTTCTATCTTGAAAATTGACGCGCGAATGAAGAGTATGGCTATTCCGGGGAAAAGGATTATATCAGGAATTTTTCTGGAGCGGAAGTCAATAATTCCCATGGGAATGAGGAAGCTCATCAGGATAATGATATCTATCCAGTCAATGGATTGAATACCAGGCAACATGATCACGCTCTTTTTGTTTTTTAACAAAGGAAACGGGTTTTTCAGCCATGACGAAGATTTTGGATTTCCATCAGACCGGAAGAGATAATAAAACCACGTATGAAGGAAATGTAGCATACAAATTTTGGTCTGTCAATTATCCGATTATGTTGTGAAATTTATATTGACAGAATGCCGGATTCATTGTAGGGTCAACCAACCTCTTCTAAAAAAATAAAAAATCGTGGATGAATTTACAAAGAGTGCTATCTTTGTAAACAAGGACTAAAATGAACGGTTTTGGGCAAAATTCAAAAATCGGTTTTCCCCCCTTCTGTCTTTCTTTAAGGAATTCAAAATTTACAGTATGTCACCCGGGATACGAAGCGTGACAAGTTCCTGATTATATCACTCATTATCCAGACACTCAAACTTCCCCTTAACGGGATGATTATAAAGAACCATATTGTATTTTCTGGAGG
>RPPD01000185.1 GCA_003818675.1 Spirochaetaceae bacterium | reverse complement strand
CGAGCAGATGCTTCCGACCGGCGTCATCCCTTCATACAAGAAAATCGCCCTCCCGCTGTTAACTGCGCTTGAAGGCCTTGGTATACCAGCGGAAATTACAGGACCTGAAGGACGTGGCGGCAGGACAGGAGTGTGTTTTGCACAGCAAAACGCGTACGAGATATCTGTTGGCGGTAAAAAAGTGATCGGCAGCGCCCAGGTACGCAGAAACGGGTTTGTACTTCAGCATGGCTCCATTCTGCTGTCAGTGGATTATGAAAAACACAGCCGCTGCATGAAAGGCCGCCATTCACTTGATCCTGCTGTCCTGGCATCAAAAATGACGGGATTGGAAACCATCATGGGCAAAAAAGTAACCCTGCAGAAACTGACTGATCTGATTGCCATCGCCTTTGAAAAAGTCTTTGAAACAGAACTGCTGTATTAATTTTTGTACAATATCTTTTTCTTCTGGCTTTCGGCCTCTGCCTTACCGCAAATGCGCTCGACAAGCGCGATGCCTGCCGCAAGTGCGGTACCTACCCCCTGTGATGTAATTATGTTTCCGTCAACTACAACACTCTGATCCACGTGTGTTCCTGTATGGATCTCTGTTCCCGGATAGCAGGTATATTTTTTCCCTGCAAGAATTCCTGCACGATCCAGCAGAAGTGGAGCAGCACAGATGGCGAAAACCAGCTTCCTCATGTCAAAAAACTTTTTAATCACTGCCAGCAGATTTTTGTTTTTTTCAAGATCATAAATACCAGGCCCTCCTGGAATCAGTATTCCATCATAGGCTGAAACATCAATATCTGATTCTGTTTTAAAGATCCTTTCAACGGCATATACAACAGCGCTTCTGCTTGTAATTGAGGGTCCGCCTACTCCGTATAAATCCAGCCTGACTTTGGCGCGCCTTAACAGGTCAATAAATGCAAGTGCCTCAACATCCTCGAAATTGTTGTGAAGAATGACGCAATGGTTCATAATCCGGCCTCCAATCAGTATTCTTAAAATTTACACATTATTTGCGATATTTACAAGATTGTCCTTTTTCAAATATAATGGCTGTGCATGCATCAATACAGTTTTCTTAGCGGGTTAAAACGAATTCCGTTTAATGCTTTACCGCTATTTTTTATTATCAGCATTGTATCCTGTCACTTCATCCCCTGGGATTCTGATTTCCCAAAACCTGTCTTCCCTACCGTGGATCCAGTAGATGAACGTGCCCTGATATTTCTCTCTCTGCGCTATGTAGACACGGACGATCCAACCGCATCTGATACAAATCCAGGTACCAGGTCTTTGCCATGGAAGACCATCCAGCATGCTGCTGACGTGGCAATCCCAGGGATGAGAATCATCGTAAAAGCAGGCAGTTATAGTGAACGTGTTGTAATGGAACGTTCAGGCAAACCAGAGCATTACATCTCTTTTGCAGCATCAGGTTTGGTTGAAATGAACGGATTTCAACTGTCCGCGGACTGTATAGCTGTTACTGGCTTTACAATTACGGATCCCACGGGCACAATCCAGTCCTGGTTAGGTGGTGGATTCTGGATTGACGGCAATCACTTATATATTGCGGATAATTCCATCTCGAATTTTGATGAATCCGCCGGAATCATGGGTGGCTGGAACCAGTATTCATCAAACGTGCATATACGCGGAAATAATATTTTTCATTGCAATAAGGGCATCAATGTGTGGGGAAACAATTGGCTTGTTGAAAAAAACACTGTCAACAGGCTGTTTCAAGGGTTGAATGGCGGTGATGCTGATTTTTTCAGGTTTTTTGGCCAAAATATCGTGATTCGTGAAAACATAATGTACGGAACCCTTGAGTCTGAAATTGGCGTATCTCACGTGGACCTGTTCCAGACCTTTGATGTCAATGGAGAAATAGCTAAGGATGTCCTCATAGAAAAAAATATCGGCGTTGGATTTTTCCACCAGGGGATCATGTTCGAGGGCAATGGGCTAACTCATTCCAATGTCATCTTTCACAGAAATATCTTTGTCCAGGGCGGCTCCTGGGGCGGCTGCATCGAGGGTGGTTATGGAGTACATTTTATCAACAACACGATTTTTGACATAGAGTTTCACGGCATAGGTTTTTCTCCGCGAAACGGATATTCACCTTCTGGTATTATTAAAAACAACATCATCGCATATTGCACTTCGAGTTACTGGCTTGCTGATAATGCGCGAATCATTGGCAGCAATAACTGCATCTGGAACTGCCGCGATTTACCAACAGTTTTTGTCCGCAGCGATATAGTTGGAACTGATCCAGCCTTTAATATAGGAAGCAGACATGGTGATCTTTCCATTGATGACATACTGGGCCCTGACGGCCTTCCCTTTACCCAGGATGACGGCCTGGCATTAAAACGAAGCTCGCCTTTGCATGGACGTGGCGAAAACGGCGCAACGATCGGGGCATATATAGATTAATCTCAGGAGGCAACCTTTGAAAGTGAAAAATATTTTTATTTTTTTGATCATCCCCATTTGCTCGGCCACCCTGTTTTTCATTGCCACATCGCTATTGGCTTCCTCGCTCGACTCCTCTTACTTCAACGAGACCTATCTTTCAGCTCCGATAATAACCGGTGAATCAGGCTTTTCCGGCCGGGATAATGGTGTCGCATGGATCTACGGCGCCCTGGCACCCGCGGACGTGGAATCTTTACTCCAGGCACCTGTTTCAAAAACCGGCTGTCTTTACTACTACTCTGAAAAACGCCAGGGCACCTGTGAGACCGACAGCGACGGCGACAGCTACCGTGTATGGACAGTGGTTGAAAGCGATATCAAATCCGTGGAAACCGTCATTAAAATCGGCGACAGGGGAAAAAGCCTCGAAATGGCTGACGCGGCCTTTTACAATCTTGTGACAGCCGCTGACCGCTTCTCGACAGACGACGGAATCGATTTCAATTATCGCGAGTACATTGTGCCGATGGAAAACAAAGTCTGGGTCATGGGCAAAATAGAAAATAACAGTATCATAAAAACAGACAAGGGGCTGTTGGTGAGCCTTGCCGGAATGGATTCCCTGGTCCGGCAATTCAATGCGGAATCGGTTTTGCTTCTCTTTTTTTCAATCCTTTGTTTCATCGGAGGTGCCGGTTTCCTGGCCGTGCTCATCATGATGCTCTTGAAAAAGAAGATGTCCTCTCTGAGGCCTCTGGATGCCGGTATGTTATTCCTGGCCATTGGCTTTTTCTGGATCGTAACCGGTCTCATGCTTGTCGGCCTTTCGGAAGACACGGCTTTTGACAGAATAGTCTCCCCCATCGTCACGGTCGCCGTAGCCTGTGCATTTGTAATTCCCCCGCTTGCGACAACCGGCTGCAGGCCACAGATCCTTCCATTCATCCTGTTTTTTCCGACTGCAATCGGACTTTCTGTTCTTGGATCTTTTTTCCTTTACGATATGCTTTTCATGCTTGCCAAGGGACCGCTGCCGCTGTTCATGGATATCCTTTGTCTTGCCGCCGCAGTCTCGCTTGTGCAGGTCTACAGGCTGGTATTTGCGCGTCCTGAACAGTAAGTAAAGCGTCAATAAAAGATAATCGGGTCTGAGGCGTGCAGAAAACCATATTCGCGGTTAAAGTCTTCAATGTCATCATGTGTCATTATGCGAGATTCTATTTTCTCTTCTCCTTCGGATCTTTCTTTATCAAAAATATTCAGATTCCTTTCATTTACAGCTTTTATAATTTTAAATCTTATAGTTTCTTCATTAAATTTGTAAACCAGGATTATTCTACCTTCTGATTTCATATTTCCTTGATCATTCAGACGTGACAGTAACTTTTTTGTAAGGTGGTATTTTTCCAACTATCCTCATGCTTGTATCAAGTGATGCATATATATTGCACTCTATTTTAGTGAATCTTATTCCTTCACTCTTGAACTCACTTATTTTTTGCAAATATTTTTCAGTGATAATCTTTTCTTCATCTATGTTATCACAGCTTGATAGAGTACAAAGTAGTACAAAAATAATGATGGCGATATTTATATTCATAGCTTCCCCCAAACATATTTTATAATAAATACTTCTATAAAATTGAGCCCCCTCTTTCGAGGGGGCTCAATTTGAATCCAGTCTTGTTGTCTATCCGATCCGCTTCTCCAACTCGTCCAGTTCTTTGACAAGTTGTTTTGGCAATCTGTCCCCGTACGTCTTGTAGTACTCGCGGATTGAGGCCGCTTCCTTTGTCCAGTCCTCTTTGCTTACTGTCAGAAGCTCCTTCATATCATCCTTGCTTACATCAAGACCAGTGCAATCGATGGCGTCCTGTGCAGGAAGATTTCCAATTGGAGTTTCCACGGCCCTGCCGCCGCCTGTTACACGCTCAAAGATCCAGGCAAGCACGCGGCTGTTTTCACCATAACCAGGCCATAGCCATTTGCCGTCCTTGTTTTTGCGGAACCAATTGACATAGTAAAGTTTTGGGAGTTTTTTCAGGTCGGTTCTTTCAGTCATGGAGAGCCAATGGCTGAAATAATCCGCCATGTGATACCCGCAGAAGGGCAGCATTGCAAACGGGTCCCGCCGGATCTGACCCACGGTGCCGGCAGCGGCAGCGGTCATTTCCGAGCTCACTACAGAACCTAAAAACACGCCGTGTTCCCATGAAAGCGCCTCGTTGACAAGCGGGATGACCGAGGGTCGTCTGCCCCCAAAAAGAATCGCATCAATGGGCACTCCCCTGGGATCTTCCCAGTTTTTGTCTATAACCGGGCACTGCGAGGCCGGCGCGGTGAACCTGGCATTCGGATGCGCGGCCGGAGTCGTGGACGCCGGGGTCCACTCCTTGCCAGTCCAGTCTATAAGGTGCGCGGGCTTTTCCCTGGTCATCTGTTCCCACCAGATGTCATTATCATCTGTCTGGGCAACGTTTGTGAAAATGGAGCTCTTGTCAAGCGAAAGCATGGCATTGGGATTTGATTCCATGGATGTTCCGGGAGCCACGCCAAAGAATCCTGCCTCGGGATTTATGGCGTAAAGCTTTCCGTCTTTTCCGATTTTCATCCAGGCGATGTCATCTCCCACGCACTCGACCTTCCAGCCAGGAAGCGCCGGAATGAGCATGGCCAGGTTTGTCTTTCCACACGCTGACGGGAATGCCGCGGCTATATACTTCTTCACACCCTTTGGATTTGTGATGCCCAGGATTAGCATGTGTTCGGCAAGCCACCCTTCCTCACGCGCCAAAACACTTGCGATGCGCAGGGCAAAGCATTTCTTGCCCAGAAGCGCGTTTCCACCATAGCCCGAGCCGAAGGACCATATCATTTTTTCTTCAGGGAAGTGCACAATATACTTGTTGTCAGCGTTGCAGGGCCACGCCACATCCTTTTGCCCGGACGCAAGCGGAGCACCAACAGAATGCAGGCAGGGCACAAACTCGTTGTCCTGCAATACATCCAGGACAGCCTT
>RPPD01000184.1 GCA_003818675.1 Spirochaetaceae bacterium | reverse complement strand
TATTCCGTGATAAACGGGATAAAAGGGTGAAGGAGTCGCAGTACCTGGTCCAGCACAAAGGCCAGGACCGCCTGTGCCTCTCCGCCTGCTTTCCCGTTTTCACGTGTGCGGGGCTTGATTGCCTCCAGGTACCAGTCACAGAAACTGCCCCAGAAGAACTCGCGTATCGCGTTGATGGAATAGCTCGGATTGTAGTCTGTAAGGCCTTTGGTGGTCTCCCTGATTGTCCGTGAGAGCTCAGACAGGATCCATCGATCCTCGAGCAGGAGTTCTCCCGACAGCGGCTGCTTTTTTTCCAGGTTCATGAAGGCAAAGCGGGCCGAGTTCCAGAGCTTGGTGGCAAAACTGCGGCCTATTTCAAAGCGTTCGGATATGAGCTTGGCCTGCGGCAAATCTGGGAGTGTGCCCAGAACGTCAAACTCCTTGCCGCACGCAGCCTTGTCTTTGGAACCGTCAATGTGCTTGCCGCAGACATAGCAGAAAATTGTGGAACCGTGTACCGTGTTGCCCAGGTCATTGTGAAGTCCGCAAGAGGGACAGACCGCGGTCACCGGGAGCCTGATGTCCTGTGTGCCGGTCTGCATGTCGGCAAGCACATAGCGCATGGCATCTGTACCGTAGGCTTCTATGATGTCCACGGGATCTATGCCATTGCCCTTGGATTTGCTCATGCGCACGCCTTTGCCGTCAAGAATGTTCGCGTGGATGAACACGTCTGTGAATGGCACATCGCCCAGGTTGTAAAGCCCGGCGAGTACCATGCGCGCCACCCAGAGGGTGATGATGTCGCGGGCAGTGACGAGGCAGCTCCCGGGATAATAATAATCGAGGCAGTTGTCGAGCGGAGTTTGCCCTATTTCAACAGGTGCGGTCTGTGGATCAGGCCAGCCAAGAGTGGAGAAGGGCCAAAGCGATGAGGAAAACCATGTGTCCAGCACATCAGGGTCCTGGGAAAATCCCGCTTGTTCCAGTATCTTCATGAGGTTCGGATCATCCTCGAGCAGGCAGATATCGATGCGGATTGTCTCATTCGCCGCGGGTACCTGAACATCAGGCAGGCTTGAGCCGGCCACGCTCCTGCGTTCCTCTGTCTGCGGATTGAAAATAGATATCCAGCACAACTCATGTACGGCCTGTTTCTTTTTAAGCGCAGCCGCGATTCCAGCAGCGATTCCAACGGCAAGTTCAGCAAAGATTTTCTCTTTCGACAGATCAACGGCCGCGACTTCCTTTGACCAGACTGGAATGCGATGGCCCCACCAGAGCTGGCGCGAGATTGGCCAGTCACGTTTCTCGGAAAGCCAGTCCAGGTAGGTTTTGGTATAGCGCTCAGGATGAATCTTGACGCGGCCAGTTGTCACCGCGTCCATGGCAGCCTGAACCAGGCCAGGTGAAGTGAACTCCTTTGGCGTACCGCGGCCCATGGTTATTCCCGCCTTGTCATCCGGGCCCTTTTTTATATCGCCCATGCGGACAAACCATTGGTCGGAGAGAAAAGGTTCAACCGGGGATTTGCTCCTGTCTGAATGGCCTATCTCTATTTCACGGTCTTCGATTTCCTTAAGCAGATTTTTGGCCTGCAGATCTTCAACAACTTTTTTGCGCGCGGCAAAGCGGTCAATTCCCTTGTAGTCACCCGCGGCCTCATTGAGCGTACCGTCCGGGTTCAGGATATTGATGATGTCAATCTTGTCGCGGTGGCGGGTCCAGACAGCGTAGTCATTGTGGTCATGCGCGGGCGTGATCTTCACGCATCCGGAACCGAGATCGGGCTTTGCCCAGATGTCCGTGATGAGCGGTATCTCCCGTTCCAAAAGCGGGAGCATGATTTTTCGGTTGTCCAGGGCCATGTCGCGGAGTTGTATCAGCGCCGGAAGAAGGGTCTTTTTGCGTTCCACGAGCTGTGTGAGTAGTTCCTCCGCTGCCGCATCCTTAGACTCAGCAGCCTGTTTTTTTACTTCGGCGATGCGTTCATAAAGAGCCTTTGCAGGATCAGGATGAACCGCAACCGCCGTATCACCAAGCATTGTCTCAGGCCTTGTGGTTGCAACGCAGACATGTGTGGGTTCGCCCTTCCTGGGATTGATGACAGGGTAGAGCAGGTGCCAGAAATGGCCTGCCACTGTCTCGTAGTACATCTCGTCATCGGAAATGGTGGTGCGCAGGAAAGGGTCCCAGTTGACCAGGCGCTTGCCGCGGAAAATGAGCGAGTCCGAAAACATCTTGAAAAACGCATGGCGCACTGCGCGCGCGCAGACCTTGTCCATGGTAAAGCGCGCTCGGTCCCAGTCACAGGAACAGCCCATGCGCTGCTGCTGGGCCACGATCCTGGCCTGGTACTGGTCTTTCCACTGCCAGATCCTGGTCACAAGCCCCTCGCGGCCCACATCATGGCGGGTCAGGCCCTCCAGTTCCTTGAGCCGCTTTTCCACTACAGCCTGCGTGGCTATGCCCGCGTGGTCTGTACCGGGCATCCAGAGGGTGTTGTCACCCTTCATGCGGTGCCAGCGTATGAGGAGGTCCTGCATTACATTGTCCATGGCATGCCCCATGTGCAGGGCACCAGTGACATTGGGCAGGGGCATCATGATCACATATCGTTTATCCCTGGGCCTTTCATCAGGCAGGGCCTTAAAAGCGTTGGATTTTATCCAGAGCGATTTGATTTCCCCCTCGATCTCTGCGGGTGTATATGTTTTGGCCATTTCACTCATTGTTTTTTCCTTTGCATATCTGTTGAAAATACCCGATTTTGGGTCACGGCTCAAGTGGTTGTCCCGATAGATTGAAACTCCAGTGGCAAGGAACCTCTTGTCGAGTGTGTAAAAATTATATATATTTCATACAATCAACAGACAATTAAAACCGGTGCGATTTTGTTGCGCTGGCAATAATATGGAGAAGCAGTATGCCGACCTATGATTATAAATGCACCTCTTGTGGAAACAGGTTTGAGGCATTTCAGAAAATCTCAGATGCCCCGCTTGAAAAGTGCCCAAAGTGCAAAAAAAAGGTGAAACGCCTCATATCAGCAGGACTCGGAATTATTTTTAAGGGGAGTGGATTCTATTCCACGGACAACAAGAAGTCCTCGCCTGATTCAGCAAAAGTGGATTCTTCAAAGAAAGACAAGCCCAAAAAAGACAAAGCATCCAAATCGGATGCCAAGGTCACAGCCTAAAGTGGACCTATAACTCTTCCGTGCCATTTAGCGCTTCAACAATCAAATCATCAGTTTCAAGTTTTGCAAACTCCGCCCGCATCTCGTCATAGTCCGGCCTGATAAGCGGATGTTCAGGCGCAAAGATTGTGCAGCAATCGTCATAGGGAAGAGTGGAGATGTCGAATGTGCCGAAGGCCCTCGCCCGCTTTATTATGTCTTCCTTGTCCATGCCAATAAGCGGCCTCCAGACAGGAAGCTTTGCAAAACTGCCCGTGACATGCAGGCTTTCCGGGGTCTGGCTTGCAACCTGGCCAAGGCACTCGCCTGTGATAAGCGATTTCGCACACAGTTCCCTGGCCAAGAGATCCGCAATTTTCATCATGTGACTTCTGGCCATGAGAGTCACCGCCTTGACTGGTGCACGTTCGGCCAATCTGGTCTGGATGGGGCTGAAGTTTACGCAGTAGAGCCTGTGGCCCGGGATATAGCGCCTCATGATTTCTGAAAGCTTTTTAACCTTGTCCTTTGCCTGTTCCGAGGTGAAGGGCGGTGTATGGAAATAGACAGCGTGCACGAGCAGGCCCCTGCTTGCCATGGCAAGCCCTGCCACAGGCGAGTCAATTCCGCCGGAGAGCAACAGCAGGCTTTTCCCATTACAGCCTACAGGCAGTCCGCGCAGTCCGGGTTTTGTCGGACCATAGAGAAATGCGCGCTCGCGGATTTCCACAGAGAGCACCCAATCAGGCTGTCTGACATTGACATTGAGGCTGCCCAAGTTTTCCAGAAGATGGTCCCCCAGTTTACAGGCAATCTCGTATGAAGTGAGGGGAAAACTTTTATCAGTTCTGCGCGCTTCGACCTTGAAGGCAGTTCCCTTTCCCTCAGCCACAAATTCCTTTGAGAGCGCCAGTGCGTGATGTGAGATTTCTTCCATATTTTTGCCGCACCTTGTTGCCTTGCAGAATCCCACAATTCCGAACACACAGGAAAGCGCATGTGTTATTGCGTCTTCATTGGAGGAATCCGAGGAGAGGTAGATTCTGCCTGGCTTGAATGTTACCCTGACCGGGATTCCGGCACAGGTTTTGCGGATCATCATGAGCAGTTTTTTTTCAAATACGCTCCGATTGTCACCTTTGAGCTGGATTTCACCATACTTGATGAGAAACAGGCTGGTCTGGCCGTCGTCAAGGATCTCATGGCCGTTCACTGCCTTTCCCTCTTTTTCATTCTTCCTGACAGCTGGCTTAACAGCGGAACTGTCTCTTTCATTGCCGCAACCAGGGCGTCTATATCCGCCCTTGTTGTCTGTGGCCCTGTTGAAATCCTTATGGCAGAATCTATTATGCTCTTCTCAAAACCCATGGATTCAAGTATACGGCGCCGCTTTTTTTTATCGCGCGTGTGGCAGGCTGAGCCCGATGATACAGAAATTCCGTGCTCATCCAGGCTGCGGACCATCACTTCTGCAGGTACTGGTGGAACGCTCACTGAAAGAATGTAAGGCGAGAAATACTCCTGCAAATCAGCCAAACGGGATTCGGGCACAAATAAAATGCCTTTGATTTTGGAGAGTCCTTCCCTGCAGATATTCATGAGTTCCAGGGCTTTTCTGTGATTATCGTGAATATGCGTTGTCCAGGTTTTGGCAGCCTGGGCAAAGCCACTGATCCCTGCGACATTTTCCGTGCCAGGCCGCAGCTCCTGTTCCTGGCCTCCCCCATATGATAAAAAACCTGTCTGCCTGATGCTTGCATTTTTTTTGAGGATGAGAGCGCCTGAGCCGCGCGGCCCGCCCAGCTTATGCGAGGAAATTGATGCCGAGTCAACGCCAATATCCTTAAACGAGCACCAGATTTTACCAAAGGCCTGGACTGCGTCAGTATGAACGTGGATTTTCAAGTTGTACTTTCGGCAAAACTCATGGACTGTGCGGCTGATTTCTGCAACTGGCTGGATTATGCCTGTTTCATTATTGCAGAGCATTACAAGTACAAGCGCTGTGTTCTCGGTGAGATGACGCGAGACTTCCTCAGGAGTTATCCTGCCTGTAGAATCAGGATTTGCCACTGCGATATCGAAGCCCAATGACTCAAGCGCCTTCACGGCCTCCCATACTGAGGCGTGTTCAATTGCACTTGTGATGATGCGCGGTTTTTTTGCGTGGATGCCTGGAGACAGCAGCTTTTTTTTCAGAAAGGAAAATACGATAAGGTTGTTGGATTCTGTTGCTCCTGCCGTAAAGATGACCTCGTCTTCACGGCAGCCGCAACAACCAGCCATGATACCG
>RPPD01000183.1 GCA_003818675.1 Spirochaetaceae bacterium | reverse complement strand
GGTCAATTACAGCAGAGCAACAACAGGTTCTTTCAGAAATTGAAATATCTGTACAGGTATTTGGCGGCTCATATGGGGGTGCCAGCTTAATTTTTACATCAGATGGATTCTTTGACTGGATAACCGGATGCAAAACTTCCGGAATTGGATTTGCCGAAGTTGTTCCATTATCCTATACTCTGACATATCTCAAGGACAGAACAACGGCAAAAGTGGTCCTTGCAACAGAGTACTATAAACGTGTTGTTGTAGGTGAGGATGCACCAGTAGTATATCCTAAGTATTGCCGCGTCAGAATTTCAAAACTTGTATATAATTACAATATCTGTGAACCGTGGGGATCAAATTCTACTCCAAATTCTATAAATGGTAATGTAAGTTTACTTCGCGGATATGACGATTACGGCGTTGCTAGCCAGCAATCATTTCCACAGTTTTCTATAATAAATCCAGGATATCATGATGAAAAAGAGGTTGATATTGGTTTTCTCACTTTTTTTAATGACGGTTATGCACTAGAAAAAGCATATTTGTCATTATCTTTTGGCTGGGATAATTATATCTGGGACTCAGGTGATAATGAATGGGATTATTCTGCTGATGGACAGGAAAATAAAATTTATCTTTCTGAATTCAATAACACAAGCATTGTGGAAATCCCCATTTACGCCCGTTCTTCTGGATCCATACATCGCGCCCTTGCAGGGAAATTGATCCTTGAAGCCTTTTAGTAGTATCCCTAAATCTGTTTTTTACAAGCGCCAGCCCAACAAGGCTGGCGCTTTCTTTTTCTCCTAATCCAGCTTCACTACAAGATGTGCCACATATGCAACTGTCAAGCTCGCACTGCCGATTGTAAATATGTGTTTTTCTTAAGCGTAATAGTCATAGGGTATTTTTGACAGGATTAACAGGATAGAATAAAACGTACTATCTCGACCAAGCTGGCGCATATTTTCTTTCCAATCCGCCTGCCAGCATAATACACCAGGGGCATTTTTCCTCAAGCAATTCAGTAAATTCCTTGACTGTGCAGGACCAGTTTGACAATCGTTTTGCTGCGGCCAATAATATCATATCCATGGGTCAGGAGGTTTCTGAAATCCACAATTTTCCTGACATTGGTAATTTCCCCGGCGATTTCTGGAAAATACCTGTCCAGCCGATTCAGTGCCTCACCGGCAATTTCAAATTGTCGCTCTACTGCTGATTTGAATAAAATATCCATCTTTAATTCTTCCATGCTACGGTTTGCGGCAAAATCAAGAATTCTTGCGGATGCAGCCTGTATATCCGAAAGATATGCCTTTGAATCATGCTGCATATACCATAATCCTGGGAGAAACATTGATTGCCATTCGGATATAAGGATTGATTATGTTTTCCTCTTTTATCAGATCAACCTTTCTTTTAAAAAGTGATTCCAGATCATCTTTCAAGCCATAATATCTGGCAAAGAGATCATTTGAACCGATAAATTTATAAAACAAGTCGATATCACTCGCATCCAAAAAATCATCACGCAATACGGAACCAAATATTTCGAGGGTTTTGACACCATACTTGAGGCATATTTGTTTTATTTGATCCCTGTAATCTCTGACATCAAACATTCCGGACATTCCTTGAAATTATTTTAATACAAGGAATCTATATTGTCAAACAGAACGGGCAATAATAAAAATCACACCACCGGGCTGCAAGTTGCCCCACATATGCAACTGTCAGGCTCGCACCGCTGATGGCAAATCTGGCAGGGCGTACAGTTATTTTCTAAAGCGTAATAGTCATAAAAGAAATTACCACCATTTTACTACCTGCATGTTACCTTCTCGCCTCATTCATGGGTTCTAAGGACCAGATATGCTTTTTTGGAATTAAGTCAATCCTGTTGATCCTGTCAAAATTCTATTTCTTCCACGTGAATTCAGACAGGATTAACAAGATAAACAGGATAGTATAAAACGCACTTTCTCAACCAGATCAGCGCTTTTTTATCCAGCTTCACCACCAGATACCCCACATATGCAACTGTAAGGCTCACCCCGACAATGGCAAATCTGACAGGGCGTCCAGTTATTCTCTCCTGAAGTAAACTATCGATAGAATATTTGCGATTTTATCGCTTACAGAAACCATTTTTCTCGCGTATGGAAAACCATTGTGTAATCGATACTTAGCCCTGGTCTAATCGACATTTACTGCAAGTCTAAGCTACATTTGCCTTGAGTGAAATCGATATTTACGCCAAGTACAATCGATTCTTGCTCTGATTGTAATCGAAAAATCAGCTTTTTCCAACCTGCATGTTACCTTCCCGCCTCATTCATGGGTTCTAATGTATATACGGCGTTGCCTTAATAGCCTCAATACATATTTAAAGTGATACTTTAAATATGTATTGACCTTTTCCCCCATTTTTGCATACAATTAAAATATGAAGTATATTCACCGTGATCTTGAAAAACAGGCCCTGAATGCCATTTCCACTTTTCCTGCTGTAGTGATTACCGGTCCCAGACAATCTGGAAAAACAACCCTTTTAAAAAACCTGTTACCCGATTATTCATATATAACATTCGATGATCCACTTGAGCGGGAGCGGGCTGCTGCGGATCCCAACCTGTTTCTTGAACAGATGGGAGATAAAATAATAATCGACGAGATTCAGTATGTTCCGGAACTGCTATCGTATATTAAAATCCGTATTGATGAAAACCGCGGCGAATACGGAAGATTTGTATTGACAGGATCACAGCAATTTTCCCTTATGAAAAATATTGGGGATTCCCTTGCGGGTCGCATTGCGATTCTGGAATTACTGCCCTTCTCTGTTACGGAAATGCCAGAGGCAGGCAGTCAGCCTGGTAGAAAAAGACAGTATATAAGCGCCTGTTTGCGTGGCTCATATCCCGAAGTTGTCATAAATCATGCAATCAACCGTGACACCTGGTACGGCTCATATTATCAGACTTATCTTGAACGTGATGTTCGATTGATTTACAACATCGGAAATCTGCGGGAATTCCAGCAGTTCCTCAGGCTCCTTGCCGCACGATGCGGTGAGGTGCTTAACTTGAGCAACTTTGGACGCGATCTCGGCATATCTGTTCCAACCCTGAAATCCTGGCTTTCTGTCCTTGAAGCAAGCAGGATTATTTATGCGTTAATGCCCTGGTACAACAACCTCGGGAAACGGATAACAAAAGCGCCAAAAATATATTTTCTTGATACCGGATTTGTCTGCTATCTTGCCGGGTTGACAACACCTGATCATGTGACAAATGGAACAATGGCCGGGAAACTGTTTGAGAACTTCGTTGTCCAGGAAACAATAAAGCATTTCATTCACAAGGGGAAACAACCGCCAATATTTTATTTCCGTACCAACAACCAGCTGGAAATTGATCTTGTCATAGAAAATGACATAAACAGTCTGTTGCCGGTTGAAATCAAATTGACCGGTACGCCTAAAATGGCGGATACGGCGGGATTGTCGCGCTTTTCTGAATTATTCCCGGGCAAAGTCAGCGGAAATCTCATCCTGGTTTCTTTGGCCAAAAAAACCGTTCCGCTTGATGAAAGTACTGTTTCCGCGGAATTCAACAACTTTCTGAAAATGCTGCCGTGATTAAGTCTATGCGTTTTCAGTTCTGTTTTTGAATGCCCTTGTTTACAACAGACCTGTCAGTCCAGTTTGACTATCAAATGCCCCACGTACACAATGTACGGGCCTGCGCTTGAAGCAATGATGAAATTGCCGGTGGACAGGATCGAAACCGTAATGTCGATGTAGGCAAGCGTGCTCGAATATCCCGTGACAGCGGTGTACTGTGAGATGGCAGGCCGGTATTCCTCGGGCAGCGAGAATACTGCCTGGGTGGTTGTGGAGACCGTGTTTAAATCAGTAATGCTTCCAACAATGTGCAGAAAACCCTGGCTGTCAATGCCAAATGCCAGGCCCTGCATGGTTGGGTTGTAGTTGGCCCAGCCGTTCTGGAACACCGGGGCACCGGAACTGCCCACGTTTATCCAGTTGATGGCGGATGGTTGTTCTACAGGCGCTTCGCATCCTGAAAACAGCATTACAATTGCGGCAGCAATAAAAAGAAAAATGCCAAAAGCTGATAAAGTATTTTTCATGCTTCTGCCTCCCTTTATGCTGAAAATGATAGCAGGGGAATGCATGATAATGCCATGTGCTTTTTGGTACTATTCTATCATTTTTTCTATATCGCTTTTCAACGATGGCAGATGCTTTTCCACAATATTCCAGACAATTTCATAATCAATGCTGAAGTAATGATGTATCAATCTGTCGCGGAGCCGGGCTATATTCTTCCAGTCAGTCCCAGAATAATTTTGCTTTATCTCCAATGGAATGTTTTTAACTGCTTCGCCAATTATTTCAAGACTGCGCACAACCGCTCTTTTCAAAATCTCATCACCAAGGAAATCAGCAAATGACAAACCATGGCATTGGTTAATAACCAGAGCTGTTTCTTCCTGTATATGCCTGGCATATTCCTTAAAGCTTTTCATATACTATTTCTTTTTCAATATATGGTTTTATAAACGGACTTATAGCTTCTATCGTAAGAAGATCAACCTTTTTACCAGTAGTAGTCTCGATGATGTCATATACATCCATGTACGACTTCATTGTTTTACGGCCTTTCAAGAACACCACAACAATATCAAGATCACTGTCACTTGTAAAATCTCCACGTGCATATGAGCCGAATATTCCTATTTTTTCAACTCCCTGTGCTTTCAGCAATTGTTTGTTTTCAAGTATTAAGTTGAGGATTTTTTTTACTGCTGCTTCCATAGTATGATTCCCTGCCTGCAAAATATCATAACCCAAACGCCACAGAAAAACAACTCCTTGCCGTACGATCGAAGAATCTTTTGAGGTTATGCCACGCTTGCCGCGGCTCTTTTTGCCTCATTGCGGGCGCCCTTGCGCTTTGACTCAGACAGTACAACCTTGCGCAACCGGATCTCCTCGGGAGTGATTTCCACAAGCTCGTCGTCATTGATGAAGGCAATGCAGTCCTCAAGGGACATGTCGCGATAGGGCGTCAGGATCACGTTTTCATCGCAGCCCGCGGCGCGGATGTTGGTGAGCTTCTTTGTTCTGCCCGGGTTTACCACAAGGTCATTGTCGCGGGCGTGCTCGCCTATGATCTGGCCCTCGTAGACCCGCTTCTGCGGACCCATGAAGAGCTGGCCGCGATCTTGCAGGGAAAAGAGCGCGTATGGAACCGTCGTGCATTCCTCCATGCAGACAAGCACTCCGTTCTTGCGGTTCTTGATCTCTCCCGCGAACTTGTCATATTCAAGGAAAACGTAATTCATGGTGCCCATGCCACGGCTTTCGGTCATGAACTCGCTGCGGAAACCCAGAAGCCCGCGCGTTGGAATCTTGTAGGTGATTCTGGCCATGCCAT
>RPPD01000182.1 GCA_003818675.1 Spirochaetaceae bacterium | reverse complement strand
GGTGACCGCTTTACGGGAAACCGAGGATCGGGTAAAGGGAATTGAGGCCGGGTGCGATGATTTTATTTCAAAGCCTGTTGACAAGCTGGAGCTTTTGGCCCGGGTCCGCTCGCTGTTAAAAGTCAAAGCTTACAACGACTTGATGGACAATTACCGAAAAGAGCTGGAGGCAACAAAAATATCCGCGGATGAAGCCCGCGAATACGCCGAGAACATCATCAATACCGTGCGTGCACCCCTCATCGTCCTGGATAAAGATTTAAGAGTTGTCAAAGCCAGCCGTTCCTTCTATGATGTCTTTAGGGTAAAACCCGAAGAGACAATTGGTCAGCTCATCTATGACCTGGGCAATAAACAGTGGGATATTCCCAAACTGCGGGAACTGCTTGAAACCATCCTTCCCCAAAAGGCAACCTTTGACGGTTATGAGGTTGAGCATGATTTCACTACTATTGGAAGGCGCACAATGCTTTTGAATGCCAGACAAATTCAGCGAGCGTCGGGAAAGGAACGGATTATCCTGCTGGCCATCGAGGACATCACCGAGCGCAAGCAGACCGAGGAAAAGATCCGGCAGATGGCCTTCCATGATTCCCTGACGGGTCTTCCCAACCGGAAGCTTTTCTCCGATCGTTTGGGCATTACATTGACCCACGCCCGGAGGAATCAAAAAAAAGCTGGGATCATGATGTTCGATCTCGATAATTTCAAGGATGTGAATGACATCCTTGGACATGATGTCGGGGATATCCTTCTCAAAGAAACAGCAGAGCGGCTCAGCGCAAGCCTGCGGGAAGGTGATACCGTTGCGCGTTTCGGTGGTGACGAGTTTGTGCTGATCCTTCCCGACCTGGAAAAAATCGAAGACGCAATCCAGGTTGCACAAAAGATTGTCGACCGGTTTCGCAAGCCCTTTCTTGTTGACAACCATCGACTCGTTGTAACATCGAGTATAGGTATTGCCATCTTTCCCAATGATGGGCTAGACGAACGCATTCTACTGAAAAATGCCGATATCGCCATGTATCAAGCCAAGCAGGCAGGGCGAGCCCGATACCAGCTCTATAATAAGGGATAACTGATGAAAGATAAACCGGTAATCCTGGTTGTTGACGACCAACCCCAAAACATTGAACTTCTCGAAGCACATCTTGTTCCGGAGGGTTATGGAATAATCTCAGCGGCAAGCGGTGAAGATGCGCTGAAAAAACTTGACGGCAATCAAATCGATTTGATGCTGCTGGACGTGATGATGCCCGGAATGGATGGGTTTGAAGTTATCCGCAGGGTCAGGAAGGACACCAAACATGGACTGCTTCCGATAATCCTGGTCACCGCTTTGCGGGAAACAGAGGACCGGATAAAGGGGATTGAAGCCGGTTGTGATGATTTTATTTCAAAGCCCTTTGATAAGATGGAGCTTTTTGCCCGGGTCCGCTCGTTGTTAAAAGTCAAGGCCTACAACGACTTGATGAGCGATTATCAGAAAGAGCTGGAGTCCGAGGTAACGAGGCGAACCGAGGAATTAAAGCAAGCCTTTGAGAAAATAAAAGCGGCTTCACTCGATACAATTTACCGGTTGTCCATGGCCTCTGAGTACAAGGACGAGAACACAGGCGCGCATATCAAGCGCATGAGCCGGTATTGCGCCGCCGTTGCCCGCCGCCTTGGACTGGATGAAAGTGCTGTTGAAATCATTCTGTATGCGGCGCCCATGCATGATTTGGGCAAGATTGGCATTCCCGACATGATTCTGGTGAAACCTGCCCGGCTGAGCCCGCTGGAGTGGAAAATCATGAAGTGGCACGCGGATATCGGCGCCAAAATCCTTCAGGGCTCGGACGCCGAATTCATAAGATTGGGGGAGATTATAGCCCAGTCCCATCACGAGAGGTGGGATGGCAGCGGTTATCCAAATGGACTAAAGGGTACGGAGATACCCATCGCCGGCCGCATCACGGCAATCGCGGATGTTTTCGATGCGCTGATCTCCAAACGACCCTATAAGGAAGCATTCTCCGTGGAGAAGTCGCTGGCAATTATCAGGGAAGGGAGGGGAAGCCACTTTGATCCGGATGTTGTTGATGCTTTCTTTGCCATTCAGGACGAGATACTTTCCATCAAGAAACAATATGGCGACGATAACGGGCAGATTATTAATATACCTGAATTTAAATCTCTCCAGCGGCAATTCAACCAAGAAGAACCGTCAATCCATCACTTTACTGACGCCGGTGATACACGGGATTGACTGTGCTAAAAACATGCTGCCGGCGCGCGTTCACGGCACGTGGTGTATGTTTCACTGTATTCCCGGATGAATTATAATTTGTTTTGCATACAGGGAGGCACTTATGCGAGAAATCTGTCAAGCAATCATCATTCTGATTGGCACCGTGCTAATTATTGCGGGGATTTGCGTCACTGTTTCATGCAAATCAAATGATGAAAACAGGTCCACAGGAGAACAATCCATAAAAGTCCGGGTGACGAGCGACATCGTTTTCAAAACATCCACTGACTCAAGAGGCCGCACTGTCAATCTCGCGCTTGACCTTTATGAGCCGGATAATGACAATAATGTTATACGCCCCCTCATGGTATGGATACACGGCGGCGGATTTTATCAGGGAGACAAACGGGATGATCCAATGATAAAGCTCGCCACGTATTTTGCGCGTGCTGGATTTGCATGCGCATCAATCAATTATCGCCTGTTGGCGTCAAGCAATGCAGATTGGTCATCCCGGGAGAAAATGAAGCTGGTTGCGGATGCCGCCATCGATGATGCCAAAGCTGCGCTTTGTTTCCTGTCTGAACATAGAACACAATACAGGTTTGACACATCCAACATCATAATAGGCGGCGGTTCAGCTGGCGCCTTTATTTCCCTTCATGTCGCATATGGAAATCAGGATAGTCTTTGCGGGATAAAGATTGGCGCAGTAGTTGATTTCTGGGGCGGACTGTTTGACATTTCACTTATGAAAGCAGGAGGCCCGCCAGTTCTGGTTTTTCACGGAACCAATGACAATGTAGTGCCATATGTATTTGCCGAACAATTGGTCTCGCGTGCAAAAGAAAGTGGTGTCTATCTTGAACTGCATTCACTTGTAAATGAAGGCCACTCAGCATGGGGACATATGGATGAGTACTATGCAATAATATCAGCATTTCTCTCCAAACAGGTACCACCGGTGCAGAATGGCAAATAAAACCCATGAAAGCTGGCTTATATAGCCAGTATCAAGGAATGGGAAACATAATCCCAGATCACATGAAATTGTTGGAATAACCCAATTAAAATTCTCCTCGAATTCCTTAATCTGGTCATTGCTTCCAAACAGGCGTATTAGCGGGTAAAAACAAATCCGCCATTGACAAGGCCTGGACGTATATAAAGCGGAATGACCAGATTATCATTTCCGGGCACATCAAAAAAAGCGACAAAATTGAATGTTATACTTCCCGCTTCCGGGCCGAAACCGTAAATGAATAAAAAACCCAAACCCCAATTATCCGGGGAATTGAAATGCATATTCAATCCCGCCCCTGAACCGTAAGTTCCCCGACATGATAAGTGGCGGTTGAATTAAGAACATAATGATTGTAAATCTCGGTAATTTCCTGATATTGTTCTTTTTCAATTTTTTTAAAACCGATGTTGTCCATCTGTGCCTTGATGCAAGTAAAAATAATATTTCTCTTTGATTAATCCAGACCTGTCATATATAATTTCTACCAGTAAATTATTATGCTTTTTAATTCAATTGATTTTGCAATTTTTCTGCCAATTGTATTCATTCTCTACTGGTTTGTATTTAAAAAAAGCTATAAATTCCAGAACGTCCTGATTGTCATCGCCAGTCTGGTGTTTTATGGATGGTGGGACTGGCGTTTCCTTTCCCTTATCCTCGCAAGCTCCATACTTGATTACGTTGTGGGGATGCTTCTTGAAAATCAGGAAAACACGACAAAACGGAAACTGCTGCTTGCCGCATCGCTTGTGGGAAACTTCGGGCTTTTGGGCTTTTTCAAGTATTTCAACTTTTTCGTGGACAATTTTATCAATGCTTTCACATTCTTTGGCTTTGAATTTCAGGCGCAATCTCTGAATATTATCCTTCCTGTTGGCATCAGCTTTTACACTTTTCAGACACTCTCATATTCTATTGATGTCTATCGCAGGCAAATGAAACCAACCAGGAATTTTATTGCCTTCATGGCCTTTGTCAGTTTTTTCCCGCAGCTCGTAGCAGGGCCAATTGAAAGGGCAATAAATCTTCTGCCCCAGTTTTTTAAAAAAAGGACATTAAGATATCCGGAAGCCGTTGACGGGATGAAGCAGTTATTGTGGGGATTTTTCAAAAAGATCGTCATTGCTGACAACTGCGCGATTTTCGCGAACCTGATATTCAATAATTCATCCTCATATTCGGGAAGCACACTGCTTTTGGGCGTGCTTTTTTTTACATTCCAGATCTATTGTGATTTTTCAGGATACTCTGACATAGCGATCGGAACAGCAAAACTGCTTGGTTTCCAGATTATGACAAACTTTGCATTCCCGTATTTTTCCAGGGATATCGCAGAGTTCTGGCGAAGATGGCATATTTCACTTTCAACATGGTTCAGGGATTACTTGTATATTCCTCTTGGCGGAAGCAAAGGGAACAAGCTGCAAAGAATCAGAAATACATTGATAATTTTCATTGTGAGCGGTTTCTGGCATGGGGCAAACTGGACATTTATCGTGTGGGGGGCGTTAAACGCCATTTACTTTTTGCCCCTTTTACTCACTGACAAAAACAGGAAAAACATGGGTATAATAGCGCAGGGAAAACTGATTCCACCGTTAAAAGAGCTGGTATCTCTAATAATCACTTTTTCATTGACAGTCTTTGCATGGATTTTCTTCAGGGCGCTCAGTCTTGACCATGCCTTCAGTTATATTGGCACAATTTTATCACCTTCTCTTTTTACTATCCCTGTATTTCCAGACAGGCAGAGAGCTCTGCTGGTAATTATCCTTGCCATTATTTTCATGACAATCGAGTGGCTTGGAAGAGAAGGCAGATATGCGATTGACAAATTGACCGCTTCTCTTAAGAAACCTTTCAGGTGGGCTTTTTATTATTCAATAGTATTATCAATTTATCTGTTTGCAAACAATTCGCAGGTAATTGAATTCATATATTTCCAGTTTTAGGGGTTGTGATGAAGAAGTTTTTGAAGCAATTTTCAGTATTCCTTCTTGGCGTATTGCTGATAAATTTCATGGTTTATTTATTTGTGGACCCCATTTACAGTCAAAATGAATACAAGGCACGCTTCATCCAACAGATAGAGACTTTTTCAACTCCTGTAAACAATACACTTCTATTGGCTGATTCACATGGTCTGCTGCTTGATGACGCACTTTTGAGTAAATCAGGAATTATCAATATTTCCAATGGAAGTGATTCATATGCTGACATGTTGAACAAGAT
>RPPD01000181.1 GCA_003818675.1 Spirochaetaceae bacterium | reverse complement strand
GTTCATGTGCGAAAACAGCGGTGATCTCGTCAGGCGTCATGGACTGGACAAGCGTGTCAAACAGGACTATCCGCTTTGCCCGGCCCATTCCCGTGAAATATGCATTACTGTGGCGTGACCGCCTGCTCCCGTCCATGATAAAAATGCCCGATGCCTTGTAGCCCTGTTTTTCCATAAGAGCTGAAATCTTTTGTTTCAGTTCGCCTTCGGGCAGGGGATGGAACTTGTTGAAAAGCGGTGCAATTACCGTTGGGTAGAGTATGGAGACAACAAACTGGAAAATCACAAAAAAACCCGAGGCAAACAACCACCACCAGGTTCCCGTGGTTTCCATGAACCAGAACAGGACCATCAGGAGCGGGATTCCCAGGACAGCGCCAATTACAAGTCCTTTAAATCGGTCCATAAAAAATAATCCTGGAGTCATGGTGGAAAATCCGAATCTCTTTTCAATCACAAACTGCCCAAACAGGCCTGCCGGCAGGGAGAACAATGAAAACACCAATCCCATGGAAAAAAGGTATACAATCCCATGCACATAGAGTCCGAGGTTAAAACCTGAAAGCCATGAGTCAATACGGCCAAAAAAAGAAAGCGCCATGAGTACAAGAAGGAACACCGCGGAAAACGATGAAACCAGTATGGAAAACCTCGACTTCACCAGGCTGTATTCCACGGATCTCCGTATTGTCTCCATGTTTTTTCCCGGTTCCATGAAATCCGGTACATCCTCTGCATGAGTTTTCATGTGACGCATATTTGTAACGGTAAGTACTGTTTCCCAGATGTAATCCACAAGAAAAAACGAAATAACCAATATCATTACAGCCTGTGCATCCATTTTCCCATTCCTCCAAAAACACCAGTTTATAAGAGAATACAGCGAAACTCCACTCCATTCAATAATAGAGCGAGATTATAGCTTTATAAAACAGCCCATGTTTTTTAGTTCCAGGCATATCTTGTAAATAAAGCGGCTTTCCCATAAAATAG
Source organism: Spirochaetaceae bacterium (assembly GCA_003818675.1). The sequence goes on along the minus strand of RPPD01000181.1, from coordinate 4,510 downwards.
CCCCAATCACTCATACTGCAATTAATTGGATAAAGGAATTTATAATGCTTTGGTTTTCACAGAAAAAAATAGTTGACCTGGACGCCCTTGTCCTGGAAAAATACAGGACGGATTTTGGCCTTTTCCAGAAAAACCGTTTTCCCCTGGCTGACGCCGATGGCTATTCTACTACCATGGAAAAACACGCCATGGTTCTGACCCTTTATCGCAAAAGCATCTTTTCATGGGTCCCTGCAGACATGTTCCAGTATCGTGATTTCATTCTTGAAGCCTGTGTGGAACTGCCTTTTTCCCAGAATGCGCGGCAACCAGGCTCAGGCCTCGTGGCGGGAAGCGTTGGTCCGCACTGTGCCTCAGGATTAATTTTCCGCTACAACAACAATGAAAACTTCTACTATTTTCTGCTGTCCAACCACGGCATGTTCCGCTTTGATGTGCTTTTTAACAATCACCCCATGAAAATAATTGAATGGACCTCAACACCCCATATAGTTGCAGGATCCAACAACATCCGCATCATAGGCCGCGGCTCGCATTTCTCCTTCTATATAAATGATGAATGGGTGGCGGAAATATCAGATGAGACGCTCGCATCAGGCAAGGTGGGACTCGCAGCGCAGAATTACGAGGAAGCTGACACTGTCAGTTTCAAATACACCTCGTTCCAGCTGGATTCCAGACCGCTTGAAGTGGAAAAATCATTTCTCCGTTGGGTCAAATATATCCCTGCGGAAACAGATTCACGGCTCTCCCTCGCCAAAACACTTATCCGCTCTGGTAATTTTACGAATGCCGCTGTCCAGCTTAAAAAAATTCTAAAGGCCTCTCCCACACACAGGGAAGCAGGCAGGCTCTTCTGCGAAACCTGCATCAACCTGACACTTTTTGATGAAGCCATGGCGCAAGTGGATCTCCTCATAGCAAACGATCCCGGAAACAAAGACGCCAGCCTTCAGAAGGCCAATCTTTTTTATCTGACAAACCGATTCATGGAGGGAAGGGATTTCTGCCGCTCGCTTGTTGCGGACATCCGTGACTCAAGCTACCTGTGGAACCTCCTTGGTAATTGCGAATACGCACTGGGTAACTGGGACAAAGCCGCTGAAGCCTACAGCCAGGCATGCGCAGTAGAACCCGGAATGCCGTTCTTTCTTTCCAACAATGCGCGGGCCCTGGAGCGTCAGGGCAAAGCAGATAAAGCTGCCGAGGCATATCTGGCGGCCGCGGATATTCTCTTCAGACAGGAAGCATACACGGAACTGGAAGTGATCTTCCCGCGTATACTGGCACTCCAGCCAGGCACTGATGCGGTTAAAGCCCTGAAGGCCAAAATGCTCTTCCATGAAAACAAGATAGATGAAGCAAGGGCTTTGCTTGAGGAACTTGTTGCCAAAAAATACGCGAACAGCGCGGTATATTTCCTGTATGGCCTTATTCTGATAGAAGACGACAAACGCGAGGAAGCTCTCCCCGCACTGCAGGAAGCAACAGTACTGCAACCTGATTTCGCGCTATACTGGTGGCGTCTTGGTGAATGCAAACGTCTTCTTGACATGGATTACCAAACAGAACTGGAAAAGGCATATGAACTGGCTCCTGAAGATCCCTGGGTCAACAACCTTTATGGTCTGGCATTCATGGATTCCGGAGACCTCTACAAGGCAGAACAGTTTCTGCTCACAGCTCTTGCAGAAGCTCCTTTGGAGTCCGATATAATCACCAACCTGGCTGAAATTCTCTTTCTGCAGAAGCGGTATGAAAATGCCTTTGTACTGATTGAGGAGTCTATCCAACGAAATGAGGATGCACCCCTGTGGAACCTGCGGGGTAACCTGCATGTCAGGCAGGGAGAATATCCCCTGGCGGTTGGTGACTACGAAGAAGCAATCAAATTGGAGCCAGACAATCCGCTCTTCAGGGAAAACTGTGCCGCCGCCTGCATAGAAGCGGACATGTACTCTCGCGCGGATGAACTGCTGGTGGGTCTCGTAGACACGGCTCCATCAGCATCGGCCTTTAACCTCCTTGGCAATCTCGGGATGATCCGCGGCGAGTTTACACGGGCGCAGCTGTGTTACGAGCAGGCAATGGCTTTTTCACCTGACGACATCCAGATCAAGGTGAACCTGGCTGCGCTGTTTGCGGACAAGCTCGCCTATGACAAGGCAAAGGCACTCCTTGATGAATGCCTCAAGGTACAACCGGAACACCCCACAGCCAATGCGCTTCTGGTACGGCTTCGCAGACAGTTTGAAGTATCGCTCTCCTGCGCCGAGTGCGGCCGCACCTGGTGGGTTGCCCGCTCCCTTCCACCCCAGGAACTGGGCAAGGTATTTGGCGAGCCGCCGGCAGAGGCCCCGGCAGGAAAATGCCCTGACTGCGGCAAGATTTATTGCATTGCCTGTGCCGAGCACCACCTCAAGGAGAAGCGCTTTTTTTGTCCTGACTGTGATTCATTCCTCAAGCTTTCGGATGACCAGCTGAAGTATTTGCTGATAGAATACCTGAAAAAGGATATAAAAACAGAACTGTCAGCACAAGATCAGGCCCAGGACAATCCACCTGCTCAGGATCCGGCAATCTTCAAACCTGAATAAATGACTATCTTTGTTACCCTTGACAAATCAAATATTTGTCCGAATAATAGTTGAGATAACTTCTCACGAAATGAGTAAACTATGAAAAGAATATTATTTTTTGCGGTCCTGTCTGCAATCACAGCAATATCTGTCTTTGCTCAGAACCCTCCTGCAATGGAAAATGCACAGGATATCTTCGCAAGGGTTTCACAGAACTATGCAAAAATCAATGACTTATCCTGCGCCATTCGTATCACTAAGAACAATGTGACACAGTCCGGTCTCCTCCTGTATACCAACAGGAACCTGCTCAAAATTGAGTTCTACAGCCCCGCAGGTCAGGTGCTTGTTGTGGATCGTGAGCGCCTGCAGATCTACATCCCGTCACAGGGAATCATCCTGGAACAGGCATTCAAGAACACCAAGGAAGGGCTTCTCTCCGCTGGTGGTCTTGATCTTTTAAAACAGAACTATAACGTTTCCTTTGACCAGGTCGGCATTGTACCACTTGATTCGGGTTCAGGCACCAGGGTGTACAAGCTGCACCTTGAACCACCCATGGCGGTCAGTGAGGGATTCAAGTACCTCACCCTTTCCATCAATCCTGAGACCAACCTCATTCGCAGAATAGAGGCAAAAAACCTGAAGAACGAGATTATCACTATTGACTATGAGAATATCACAATCAATGCGGGCATCCCGACAGGACGTTTCAAAATAGATACTCCGCATCTGATCAACATTTATCCGGACTTTCTGACCGGAGGGGAAGAATAGACGCATGGAATCATTCGGCGAGAAACTGCGCACCACCAGGGAAAGCCTCAACTACTCAATAGAACAGATCGCGCGTGACACACATATCTCCAAGCGCTATCTCACTGGTCTTGAGGAAGAGGATTTCTCAATATTTCCAGGGGAGACCTATCTCCGCGGTTTCCTGCGCACTTACTCTGAATACCTCGGGCTCGATGCCGAAGAGCTTATCTCCATATACCATAACATGAAGATACAGGAACAGCCCATTCCCATGGAAGCGCTGCTGGACCCCAAGGGAGCTCCACCCAAAATGCTGCTTATTGGCGGCGGAATCGGCATAGGCGTTATCCTGATAGTCCTCCTGCTTATTTTAATTAATCCATTTCAGGGTGGATCCCAGACTGTCCAGGCACCTGAAGAAAAGCAGACCGAGATGACCTTCGCCGGACAGAAAACAGAGATAGAAGTCTTCAAGGGTTTTGTGATAAAGGTCCCGATCGGAAGCAATATAGTCTCCCTGCGGACTGACAAGGTGGATGACGGATTAACACTTGATCTTAACGGCACAGTCATTGCCATGATCAAGGGCTCCCAGAATGAAATAGACATAGACAAGGACAATGTTCCTGACCTCACAATAACGCTAACTGACACATACACTGAGCAGAACCAGCGCCGCGCGAGGATCACCTTAAGACCTGCTGGGGAACTCGTGGCTGTTCCAGCAGACGGAACAACCGTGACTGATCTCTCCCAATCCGAGCGTGACATGATAAGCCAGGGCCAGGCAACAGTTCTGGTAGAAAGACCGCAGGTTGAGTCAATTTCCGCAGAGATTGTAGTTGGAAGGACCTGTTACATCATCTACAAGACAGACGCTGGCGAGCGGGAACAAAAGCTCGTCAACAAGGGAGAAACCATCACACTAACTGCCAAAACAAGCGCGGACATCAGAATCTCTGATGCAGGCGCAGTTAAAATTACAGTCAATGGCGCAAATGTGGAGATGGGCCAGATCGGTCAAATCCGCGCCAGACTAGTCAAATGGGTGAGAAACGGGGACAACTTCCAACTGGTTTCTTTTCCGCAGAGATAAGACTCTCCCTTACCCCGGCCTATCCCATGAGCACTTCCTCCACTTTGACCTCCATATCCTCAACCGATCCCTGATC
>RPPD01000180.1 GCA_003818675.1 Spirochaetaceae bacterium | reverse complement strand
GAGATAAGAAAACTTGCCGAGTCATCACAGGAAAGTACTGAATCCATAAAAGATTTCGTCGGCAGGATAAACGATACAATCCGCAACGCAGGAGATATAAGCACCCGCAATATAGAGGCATTCCACAAGGTAAAAAGCGAGGTTGGCCAGCTCTCGGAGATTTTCGACACCCTCGGTCTTTCCCTTGAGGAGTTCTCCAAAAGCGCCACGGAAATCCAGACTGCCACGGTCTCGCTCTCTTCAATTTCTGACGGCTTCAAAAAGGATTTTGCGGATCTGGTGGCTGACAGCAACAACGTAAAGCAGTCTCTTTCAGAAATTCTCGCCGCCATCTCCACACTCAAGTCGGAGATAGCAGAAATCAACAGCCGCACTGGAAGCATCGGTGAGGCAATCAAAAATGTAAACGACAGCCAGAAAACGAGCAAGGAACAAATGGTTAAGATCATTAATGAATTAAACAAATTCAACATGAATTCAGATAAATAAAATCCGCCACAGAATCAGCGAAGCTACAGAATGAGCCTTCGCCTACTTTCCGGACATCCTCTGCACACAGACAACTGATGGCATGATTTCCGGATGTATCACAGATTGCTAAAGCTGATGGATGTCTTTGTCAGGCAGTGTCCTGATGCCGGCCTTTTCAATCACCGCCTGTGCCTCAGGTGCATCTTCTATGTCAAAGACGATGGCGGCATTCTTTTCCCGTTCAATTGAGATCCCGTAACAATCGTTGATGTTAATCTTGTTTTTTGAGAGCACCAGGAGCAGGTTATGGAGGCTCCCGGGTTTATCATCTATTATTGCTATCACGACCTTGCGGGTGCTCACTGTAAAACCCTGACCGACAAGCGCTTTCCTGGCTTTTTCCGGATTGTCCGGCAAAAGCTTAAGTACGCCAAAGTCACCCCTGGACGCAATTGACACCCCGCGAAGATTGACGCCTGCAGACAACAGCGCACCAGTGACTGCCTCTATTTTCCCTGGCTTGTTTTCCATGAACACAGACAATTGTTCCGCCATCTGATTTCTCCTATTCTGTCTTCCGAAGATCAATCACCCGTTTAACCTTGCCCTCGGCTACAGGAATACTTCCCGGTTCAACCAGCCTGACATACGGCGTAAAAAGAATTTCGGCTTTTAAAAGAGCGGCAATATGCTGTTCAAGCTTCTCCAGGTCCTCCAGGGTTCCCTTGAACATTGTTTCATGGACCTCAACCTTTACCGTGAGTTTGTCCATGTGATTTTCCTTGCGCAGTTCTATGACATAGTTGTTGCCCACCCCGGGTATCTTCATGAGCACCATCTCTATCTGCATCGGGAAACAGTTGACGCCGTTGATGATGAGCATGTCGTCATCACGGCCCTTGATGCGCCTGATCCTGCGGTGAGTGCGGCCGCATCCGCAGCGCCCGGGTATTACAGCCGTAAGATCACGCGTGCGATAGCGCAGAAGAGGCATGGCCTCACGCTCAAGCGATGTGAGCACAAGTTCACCCTCCTGTCCATCGGGCAATACCTCTCCTGTCTGCGGATCTATTATCTCAACCAGGAAGTGGTCCTCCCAGATATGGAGCCCGTCCTGCTCCTGGCATTCAAACGCAACGCCAGGCCCGCACATCTCGGAAAGCCCGTAGCAGTTAAACGCCTTCACGCAGAGCATCTCCTCGATTTTTTTCCGGACGCCTTCCGTATGCGGTTCCGCACCTATAATAACGGTCCTGAGTTTTATATCCACGCCCGGCATGAGTTTCGCGTCTGCAAGCGCCAGGGCAAGCCTTAAAGCATAACTTGGCAGTATGTGCGCGACCGTAGTCCTGAACTGCTGCATGAACCAGATCTGGCGCTGGGTGTTTCCTGGTCCTATGGGAATGGTGAGCATCCCGAGTTTTTCCGCGCCATAGTGAAGCCCCAGGCCGCCGGTAAACAAACCATATCCCATCATGTTCTGGAATACGTCACCTGGCCTGCAGCCCGTCATGTAAAGGGACCTGGCAACGAGATCAGCCCATGCCTCCAGGTCATGCATGGTGTGATAAACAACTGTGGGATTTCCCGTAGTGCCCGAGCTTGAATGCAGGCGCACAGCCTTATCCAGGGGAACACAGAGAAAACCCGTGGGAAATGCGGCACGCAGGTCATCCTTGGTCGTGAAGGGCAACATGGCAAGCTGTTCCATGTTATCAAGCGACGTAATCCCGGCCTTCGCGAATCTCTCCCTGTAAACCACCGAGTTTGCCGCCCGCTTTACTGAAAGTGCAAGCTGCTTTGCCTGCAGCTTATCCAGATCAGAACGCGAAATGCATTCAATTTCTTTTTTCCAAAACATAGTGCTTCAAATTATAGCGGGAGCGCGGCCAAGGTGCAAGTGATTATAAGGAATCAGCCTGGCCGTGGTGCGTCAAGCACTTCACGGATTTTTGACAGGAAGTTTTTGATCATGAAGGGTTTTTGGATGAACCCGGCGCTGCCGGCGATCACTCCGCGGTTTAATATCACATCGGCCGTGTATCCGGACATGAACAATACACGAATCCCCGGCCGCTCTTTGCTGATTTTTTCCGCCAGTTCTTTGCCGTCCATTCCGGGCATCACTATATCCGTGACAAGGAGGTCAATGTCGCCTGTATATTCGGCACACTGTTTAAGGGCTTCACCTGGACCAGGCGCACAGATCACAGTGTAACCTTTGCGTTTCAAAAAAATGGAACTCGCGGTGAGTATCTGGGCCTCGTCTTCAACCATCAGTATCGTCTCTGTGCCCGGGCGATCATTTAATTCAGCAGCTGCAGGTTCCGTATCATTCGGGCTGTCATGACATGGCAGATACACCGAAAACACGGTACCGCTGCCGGGCGAGCTTGTGACATTGATGAATCCATTCCATTGTTTCACGATGCCGTAAACAGTCGCCAGGCCCAGACCAGTTCCAACCTGCTGATCTTTTGTGGTGAAAAACGGTTCAAAGGCATGTGAAAGCACGTTCTGGTCCATCCCGACTCCGGTGTCACTGATCTCCAGGAGCACATATTCACCCTCAACCGAACCGCGGTGTTTTTTGCAGAATGATTCATCAAAAATCACGTTTGATGTGTGGATACGGAATGTCCCGCCATCCGGCATGGCATCACGCGCGTTCACTGCCAGGTTTGCCAATATCTGGTCTAACTGGGATGGGTCTATTTTCACGCATTTGACATCTGGCTCTGCCTGAATGACAAAATCCACATCCTCGCCCAGAAGCCGAGAAAGCAATCTTGCGCTCTCACCTATCATGCGTTTGATATCTATCACCCTGGGCTCTGTTGACTGGCGGCGCGAGAACGCCAATAGCTGCTTGACAAGACTGGTTGTTCGGGTGCCGGCGGCAAGGATCTCCGATATGTCCTGCGAAACAGGATGATCTGAGGGTACCCTGGTCTTTGCAAGCTCGGCGAAACTCATTATAGCGCTAAGTGTATTGTTGAAATCATGGGCGATACCGCCCGCAAGTCTTCCAACAGCCTCCATTTTCTGTGAATGAAGAAATTGGTGCTGGAGCAGTTCCCGCTCTGCCTCGGCCTTTTTGCGCGCCGTGATATCGCGGATGATTCCTTCGTTCCCGATATACCTGCCTTGCTCATCAAAATTCGCGTGCGTGGTGACCGAGGCATAAAATCTGGTTCCATCCCTGCGCCTGAATACGACCTCATAGTCAACGACACTTTCGGAAGCCTTTAGTTTTTCAAGAAGGTTCCTTCGCTCCTCAGGATTATCCCAGAACTGGTCAAGCTGCATTCCCATCATTTCTTCCAACGATGCGAAACCCAGCAGCCTTGCCCCGGATGGACTGCCCAGTAACAGCCTGTTCTGGGCATCCGCACGGTAGAAGACATCCTGGATGTTGTCAATGACGCTCCGGTAATTTGCCTCGCTCACACGAAGCGTTGCCTCAATCCTCCTGCGGCGCAGGTTTGAAACAACAAGGAATCCCAACAATGTCAGAAGGATTGCGAGGACACCAATTGTCACCAGCACTACCGCGGCATACCGGGTGAACAGGTTATCCGGTTCGTTTATGACCCTGCTCCCCTGGGGAAGCGATTGCCGGAGAATACGGAATTTGGCAAGCTCGTTGTAATCGAACATCGGCTGGCTGGTGCTTGCTGTGTCCACAGGGATATCGTCCGGGTTCTTTCCTGAAAGAATATCCCTGGCAATTGCCGCAGTGCGTCTGCCATGCTCATCCCCGGCGAGCATGTATCCGCCGATAATGCCGAAACCAAGCCGCGGCTCATGCGTGCCATAAATCGGCACCCTGGCACCTGCGGTCAATTCCCGCGTATTCTCCGGAACTGGAAGCATTTGACCCAGTCGGTCGGTGGCAAATGAGTGGAGAATTACGAGCGCATGGGAGGGAAGCGATGAGATATATGCCTTTGCTTCGCTGAAACTTAAGGGCGGCATGAATGTAAATTTTACACTGTCCCCGAAAAGTGGAAATACGGCCTCCATGTCACGCCGGCCTGAACGACCGGAGGAGGTGTCGTCCTCCAGGATGAACACTTCGCGTGTACCTGGGTGCAGTCTTAAAGCGATTTCAATGGTATTTTCCAGATCCTGGATCTCTGCGATTCCGGTCATGTGTTTCCGCGCATCATGCAGCCGGTCATAGTCAGCAATACCGCCAAATACCACAGGAACCCCGGGGAAAAGTTCATCCTGAAACCGTATGAGAAGTTCCAGGGCAGGATTGTCAAAAGCGACAACCATATCAACCGTCATGTTCCGGTATTTGGCTGTGAGAAAATCCTTCATGCGAAGCTGGTCAGCATCGGAGTAAAACCGTTTGGCGTCAAGGTGTTCAACAGGAATATCGACATCGGGACAGGCTTCTGTGATCGAGGCGAGAAATCCCCTGACCTCGGAATCAGACCAGTCAAATCCGATATGGTAGGAATCAAGAACGAGAATGTGCGGGTTTGTTGGTGCCACAGCTTCCCGGCCATGGCTGGATATAACACAGAGGAACAGCAGAAATCCTGCAACTGTAATTGCGCTGCACCGGGACGTGTTTATCATTTATACTAATTCTGAGCTTTTTCCCACCTATTTGCAAGCAATGAATCCATTGCCCGGGAACTGGAACCCTGACCAGTCAGAAGCATCGCCCTTTTTCTTTTTTTTGGCAGGCGGCCTCGGAGCAGTTATAGCAGATTTCGTTGGGCAGTTCGTCCTTTTCAAAATAGAACTTGATATTCTCAAGGGTTGTTTGTGCAATGTTGACCAGAGCCTCCTCGGTAAAAAAGGCCTGATGCGCGGTAATGAGCACATTCGGAAATGTCAGAAGCCTTGACAGGACATCGTCGTTCACGATCGAGCTGGAAAAGTCCTCGAAAAAATAGTCTGTCTCTTCCTCGTATACATCCAGTCCCGCATAACCGATTTTTTCGGACTTGAGCCCTTCGATGAGATCGATTGTGTGAATAAGTTTTCCACGCCCTGTGTTTATAATCATCACT
>RPPD01000179.1 GCA_003818675.1 Spirochaetaceae bacterium | reverse complement strand
GGCGGCGCAGAAACCAGTTTGTATACCAATGCATTCCTTGTCGCAAGTTACCCGGTGATGGGATACAACTCGGCAGCGGGAAAGTATGTGCCCACGGCGTGGAGGGCCCAGGCAAAATCCCAGACCAATTACGGCGTCAGTGTCAGCGCCTATGCAGTGGGATTGAAGCTTGTGGACCGCTACCAGAAATTCGGCAGCTTGTTCATTCCGAGGGACGAGGTCCTGAAATACGTCGAAACCACTACCGCGATAAGCGATTATACCGCGCATCCGACGGCGATTGCATACGCGCCCCCGGGATACTCGGTCGTGTCGGGCGGTGCGGCTGTGGTCTCCCCTCTCTCCCAGACGGGCAACTATCTGACCGGCAGTTATTATAATGGTGCGGATTATAATGGAAGAGGCGCCTGGATTGCAAGTTCGAAGGACCACCTGGTTTCAAGTCCTTCGAGAATCATATCATATGCCATTTGTCTTCCCACCAATAATCACACTGACATGTCCATACCCATTTTCGGTGATATCAGAGAAGTATATTATTACGCCAAATTAAACGGCCAAAATCTCTGGGAGACAAGCACTGCGACCGCCGCAAGAGCCTTCAAACTTTCCTATTTTTCCGGATGGGGCTCGGACTGGTGCGCAACCTCTGTCGGTGCCTATACCGAGTATTATAACGGCTGGGGCAGGATGCTCAAGTGTCTCGGATTTTATATAGACAATGCACAGGTATTCGCCGCCGATTGCGATTACGGCGGTGATGACTGGGGTGTTCTCCATGTCCAAAGGATTTCAATAGAACTTGACGATAACGAAGAATAAAACCCTTCCTGTTTAAAAAAGCCGCCGGGCTACACGCCCGGCGGCTAAATTTCATTTTCAAACCTGATGCAGCTATCGTGTTGCAGTGCAAGTCCCGCTGCAGCCCATAAAACAACCAATACCCCCGGAATAACTCCCGGAAAATGAAGCGCCCGCGAGTGTGTTGGAAAAACTCATAATGCTGCCTCCGTTTGAAATAGTCACATTTACCGTGCCAGCTCCATATTCCTGTGAAGCGGTTATTGAGAATGTTCCGGAGCCGCCCAGAGTGACCGTGATGCTGATTCCCGAAGCTGTAAACACATAAAGGGCGGGATCCTTTCCGGCTGCGGGTACAATGTGATCCAGGGCCAGAATGGCGGTAAAATCGCTTATGTCCGGTGTTGACACTCCCTCGGTCCACACGAAACTCCATGTGCCGGCAAGATCAGGAGCATTACCCGTCCCTGCTGCTGAATCACAACCCGCAAAAAATGAAACAAGAAATGATATGCCGAGGAACATAATAAAATGTGCTTTCTTCATTTTAGATCCGTTGCTCCCATCAGTGTGTATCTGCGCGTGTGCGCGCGAGAAACGCGCGCACTAGTATCTGCGGTTAATTCTTCTCCTCGTATCCCCAAAGAAAACCCGGCCTTCTTTAAAGGCGGCCGGGGTGCAGATCAACTTAAAACCTTTACTACTTCTTCAGCAGTATGAACTCGACTCTCCGGTCCTTCCAGAGGTTCTCAGTGTCGCTGAAGGGGACGATCGGCCGGGCGGCGCCGATGCCCACTGTTGAAATCCTGTCCAGCTCGATCCCAAGACCCACAAGCGCCTGCTTGATTGCCTCTGCGCGCTTGTTGGAGAGCGGGATTAATTCCTCGCTCTGCTCCTTCTGGGCACGGACAGGGTCCTTCCAGAACACGCTCACCGCGTGTCCTTCAATCTGGATCTGGTATGTCCGGTACTTTTTAAAGATTTCGGACAGACGCTGGATCGTCCACATGTTCTTTTCCAGAGCCTCACGGGCCACGCTCTTGTAGTCCGCTGTGTCAGGCTTGAAGGTGATGGACGGAACCCGGATGTAGAGCTTGTCCCCATCGCGGATGACAAGCACGTCAACCATGATTGTCTTCTCTACAGAAGTCCTGTTTCCCACAGTGTCAGCTATGGTGAGCTTCAGTTTGTAATCAGACGCGGCCTGGACGAGTTCTCCTGTGTCAGATATTCCGTTCCACACGATGGCGGCTGCCGGCGTGCCATCGCCCTTGAAGCTGGTGAAGTGCTTGCCCATGGGGTCGGTTATTTCCATGCTCCACTCGGCGACGCCAGAAGGTTCGGTTACCGCAGTGGCTATTGTGAGTTCATCTTCCATGCCGTCGTTGTCCGGCGAGAACGGTGATGGAGAAAAGGCAATTTCAGCAACAGGAGGCGTGGTGTCGAGCCTGAAGGACTTTGTCTGCGCCACGGGCTTGTCACCCTTGTCGTATTCCACGGTTATCCTGGCCGTGAACATGCCCTCGTCGGCCTTGCTGCTGTCGTCCTTTTTCCCGTCCCATGTAATCTTGGCGCCGGGGGTCCCGGTTCCGGTCATCGTACGCTCGGTGCCGTTCTTTTCATGGACCATCTCGAGAGTATAACCCTTGATTCCCTCAGGGATGCCGATTACAGCGTTGAAATTGATTGCATCCGCGGTCCTGTCTGCGTTGGGGGAGAATATCTCCGCGTCAACAGTGATAAAGACCGGTGTGGCCTGGGTGTTTATGATGATGTTGTCGAATTTTTTGGTTGCAGGATTGCCCGCGCGGTCAGTGGTTGAAAGCGCGATGGAATAAACGCCGTCAGAAAGAAGTGTTCCACCCGATGACTTCCCGTCCCAGGGCAGATCCTTGGGCTGTCCCTGCCAGTTGAAAGTGGCTACGACCGTGCCCTTTGAATCAAATACTTCACCCTTCCAGGTGTCTTCAGCCGAACCTGAAAGTTCGAGGGGCAGCGTGTCCTTGTTGCCGTCTCCGTTCGGGGAGAAAACAGTGTATGGCGCCTTGATTTCCGCCCTTGGCTCAGTGGTATCAATAACGACCTTCTGGGGATCTGTTGTTGACTTGTTGCCGTTATCATCCCATGCCTCAAGCGAATATGTGTATGCGCCATCACTGACGATAGTGCCTTTATCATTCTTGCCGTCCCATGAAATTGACTCCGGGACCTGCACACCGCTTTTTACATAGAGAAGGCGGTTGACGACATTGTCCAGGTCCATGTTTTCCGTACGCTGTTCCTTGTTTTCAATTGTACGGACTACAATGCCCTTTTCATCCTTGATAAAAAGGCGATAGCCCTTCACATAACGCTCATCAGAGATTGACAGCGGCAGATCCAGGTTGTCCTGCTTTCCGTCCAGGTTGGGTGACACGTATACGGTTGTGTCATCCTTTGGCTGTCCCTCAGGCCTGATTGGCTTAAGGGATACCTGCGGCGGCTTGTCATCCATCAAACCGAGGGCGGCATTGAGTCCCGCTCCTGCGGCAAATGCACCATCCGCCAGTGGAGCCACAGCAAAATCAAACCTGATGTCGCTCTTGCTCCATCCGCGCTCGGAGAGGAACTCCACCTTTTTCTCAAGATCTATCCTGAAATTGACGGACATGCCAAAGGCAAAGGGGAAGCGGTCTGTTCCCGATGATGACAACAGTTCATCCATGTCCATGCGCAAGGATGAGCGTACCGTGACAATATTCATAATTCCCGCGTCAAGTGCCGCGAATAAAAGAATGTTCTGAAAAGCCGGAGACGAGACATCAGCGTAAAGTCCGAGTGTAAACGGCTCTGTCTTTACAAGTTTGGTTGAAATGCTGACTGCAGGCGTAAAAGCAACAGGGAAATTACTGCTGTCGTCAGTTGCGTCAGTTGGTGCATAGCCTTTGCCCATGTTCCGCATTGCAGCGCCCCATGTAAAATCTTCCAGGAAGAACAGTTTCCCGATCACATGAGTGAAACCCAGGTCTGCTCCAAGGCCCCAGTCAGATTCCCCGGCCTGTTCGCCCATGATCCCCGAGACTCCAACGCCCACCAGGAAATTGGGGAGCAGGTCCTTGGAGAAGGCGATGTGCACTCCCCCAAGAGTCCCGAGGTTTGCGCTCGCAAGATCAGAACCCATGTAAAATCCTGTAAATGAAAAAACACCCGCATTTGTGGGCAGGGTGAGACCTGCATTCAGGGCATTACCCCAGCCCTCATTGGTATCAGAGCCAACAAGCGCAGTATAGTTGAGCTCGAGCCTGATCCGTTGTTCCAGCGCAGCTGCCGAGGGGTTTAAGGCCGTGGCAAGCGGGGCCTCAAGCGAGGTCGTCTGGGGACCCAGTCCCAGAAAATACGGGGAATACAGTTCCTCAACATGTTGGGCATAGACTGCAACAATGGATGAAATGAAAAAAACCATGACAAACAGTGCTTTGATAATTTTTTTGTTCATTTGCTTCTCCAATAATATACAATATAGCATCTTTGCGCGAAAAATCAGACATGCCTTTTGGTATACTCTGACAATTCTGATTTCCGGCAGATGATATTACACCGTTTTGCGAATTTATTCAAATGGTGGAAGGAAAAAAATGGCCGGATTTGATTGTTTTCAGTATCAAAAAATACTACTTGTACAGATAGACCGCCTGCGGCGTCCCGATGCCCTTGAGCCTGAAGTTGCCCACGAACACAAACTTCTTCTGTGTGCGTGTGTCCATTTTCTGGAAAAATTCCTCGGTGGCGAAAATCCGGCCAAACTCCGGAAACTGTTTCTGCGCGATCGCGTTCTTTTTGTCAGCGAGGTCCCTGTACTGCACGCCCTCTGTGCGGAAGGCGATGTTCACGGCATTTCCATGACGGTCGCCGTTGGGCTCAATCGAACATTGCCCATAGTGCAGGCAGAGTCGTATCTGTATCTTGACCGTTGTCTTCTTGACCTTGTTGCGGACCTTTACCGATTCAAGAATTTCCGCGGCCGCGGCGAGCGCGTCATCAGGATTTTTGAAGGTCACCAGAAATCCGTCGCCGGTCCCCTTTGAAAAATCCGAGCCATATTTAGAAAACCTGGGCAGGGCTATCTGATTCAAAGATTCCGTGATCATGAGCGCGACCTCGTCCCCGAACTTGTTGGCGAGCACGGATGAATCGTGCAGGTCAAGTATGAGGATGGCCTCCTGCTTCTTTGTCTCGGCGAAAAACGTGGAGGTCTCCTGTCCCATGCCCGGGAAGCGTTGTTCCTTTTCAGAAACTCCCGGCGTGAAAATGGCGAACTTCAGCCAGGTTCCGCCGATTATGATTGTACTGCCGTGTGTGAGCATTGTGGATTCATAAATGCGGACATTGTTGACAAAACATCCATTGGTGGAATTGAGGTCCTCGATCCAGACCATCCCCTCTTCATCAAGGCTCACGCGGGCATGCTTGCGGGAGATGTTGTTGTCTCCCTTGATCTGGAAATCCGCAGCTTCATCGCGGCCTATGACAAATGGGTACTGGTTTGTCTCGTAAACACGTCCCTGTTCCTCGCCCTTGGTCACAAGAAGACGGATATTGGGTTTGAGAAGCTGTGTTGATGACCTGGTTGCCATGGCAATGCCTTTTTAACAATTTTAATGCAACAAGGTGCGGAATTCAAGGGGGAAATATCAGCTTTTCCAGCGCAGGATGCTATTCCAGCGCAG
>RPPD01000178.1 GCA_003818675.1 Spirochaetaceae bacterium | reverse complement strand
TGCCGGTGAGCCTGAAGGGAACAAGCGTTTTTCCATTGCGAAAGCGTATGTTGTAAAGGCCAAGGATTTTGCAGGCCTTCTCGCGCAGTGCGAGTGTTTCAAATACAAGCCTTACCGAATTGCTCCTGCCCTCGCTTCTGTCATGCGACGGAAGTTTTCCGGACATCGCGTCAAGCTGTTCCACTTGAGTTTTTTTCACATGTACTGTTGGCTTTTCAAAAAACTCTCGTAACGCCGCGGGCACAAATGGCCGCATGCCCGGCTCCTTTTCCAGATCATCCACGTATTTCCCGAGCTCTGTCCTGAAAGGAGCTAGGTCAATATACCAGTTCTCCGCTTCGCGCATCTCTGGAACGCTGCCCGTCAGCGTGCTCTTGGGAAAGAGCAGCTCGCTTGGCTCATACTGGTGGCCGAGGGAACACTCATCTGCATAGCCCTTCTCTGACTGGCAGCCTTCTATTGGACATACGCCAATCACCTGGCGGCCGTTTAAAAACCTGTTGGCCGCAGGATCAAAGAACTGCCTGACGCACAATTTAACCAGGTGACTGTTGGCGTGGAGTGTCTTTAATATTTCCGAGCTGTAATCTGCGTGTATTTCTGAGCTGCGGCCAAATGAGGACGCGGCAAAAAGATTCATGTCTATGTTGTAATTGGCAAATGTTTTCTTCTGTTTTTCGTGGTTGGAAAGGACAAACTCCTGGATGGTTCCGGAGAATCCGTGCTCTGCCCTGACCCTCTCATAGTGCTCCACGATTGGCGAACCAAAGCAGTCAGTGCCTGACTGGAAAATAACATTTTCAGGCCCGATGCGGTCCCGCAGAAAGCGGGCAAAGATGTCAGCCTGCACAAACACTCCGCCTATGTGGCCAAAGTGAAGCTCCTTGTTGCCGTAGGGCATGCCGCCTGTAATGATGGCTCGTTTTGGAAATATTGGGCGCATTCCTGCAGCGTCTGGATTATTTGAGTCAGACATATATTCTCCTGTCGGAAAAATGTATCAGGTTTTATTATTATAGGGAACCTCGAAAGACTTTTGTTTTTCCTGAATTCTTTTACCCCGTGAATAATCAATACTTTCAATCATTTTTATCATAAACGGGCCATTCATACACCAAAAAGCCTCTTTGAATCCTTCTTCGATAGCACACGACTGGTTTTTACCTTTGCTTTTTTCCTAACCTCGCGCGCCTCCTCTTCAATCACGGTTCCCACAAAATCCTCCACCTTCATGCCGCGCAGGATAAAAAACAGCTCAGGCCTTTCATCAAGATGCACTGCCGTACCGTACAGTGATGCAGCGACATGTTTGCACATATCCGCCCAGTCCGGGCAGGTGCAGTCAAAACGAATCTCCCGGGGCGAGGGAAAAAGCCCGTCGCCGCGGGCGAGAAACGACTTTTCAAGATCAGACGGGAACTCCCCGGCCATAAGCGCGGAAAGACTCGTGATGCTCTTCCGGCATTTTTCCACAAGCTTGTTGTGCGTGCGTGTGATCAGGGGTGAAATGGTGATGCTCACCTCATAGGGATCAGCCTGTGAACCAGTCACAAGTGCGGTGATCCTTCCGCTTTCAACAACAAGGTCTATTACCGAGCCGGTCCTGAGGTAGGTTCTGCCGCGGGGAAGCCTGCTGGAATAATCGGCATAACCCACCAGATTTTTTATCCAGGACCTTCCCCACCAGGTTGACGCAATGTCCTGTGTATTCGCGCTCACAGGCGCGAGTTTCCTAGTCTTTGCCAGGCTTTTCACAGCCTTGGCAGCGCGCGCTTTTTTTTCCGCGCTTGAGACATAATCCCAATATTCACCGTAGCGGGACATATTTCCTCCTGTTATTTCAAACCATATGAAAAAAGCGAGATGATCTCCCGGTCTGAAAGCCCGGATGTCACGGACTCGGCGCTATCCGTGACATCCGCTGCGAGCGCCTTTTTCGCCTCTATAAGTTTATCTATTTTTTCCTCAACAGTGCCCGCGGTAATGAACTTGTGCACGAGCACGCGTTTGTCCTGGCCTATCCGAAACGCCCGGTCCGTGGCCTGGTTTTCCACTGCGGGATTCCACCAGCGGTCAAAGTGTATCACCTGGCTTGCGGCCGTAAGATTGAGCCCAACGCCCCCGGCCCTGACCGAAAGCACAAACGACCGGACAGAAGGGTCATTCTGAAACCGGTTCACCGCCTCCTTGCGTTTTGCCACCGGCATGTCCCCGGAAAGGCAAACACCGCGCGAACCAAAAACACCTTCAAGCACATCGGAGACAGGCTCCATGATCTCGGTAAACTGCGTAAAAACAAGCACCTTCTCGCGATCCTCGTGAATTTTTTCACAGAGTTCTGCAAGGCGCATGAACTTGCCGCTGTCATCAACATTGTAACCGGACGCCCCGGCATACTGGTCCGGATGATTGCAGAGCTGTTTGAACTTGATTATATAAGCAAGCACGATCCCGCGTTTGGCCGGACCTTTCGCCCGCAAAAGGTCGTACTTTAGTTTTTCCGCCAGATGCCGGTAGAGGACCGCCTGTTTTTTTGACAGGTCAGCGTAGACCCTGCACTCGGTCTTTTCCGGAAGATCGGCAATGATGTTTTTGTCTGTCTTCATCCGACGCAGGATATATGGAGAAACCGTCTGTCTGAGCCTTCCATAACCCCCAGGGTGATTCTCCGCTTTTTGTAAATAATCCCTGAACTCCGCTGAAGTTCCCAAAAGCCCGGGATTGACAAAATCAAACAGGGACCACAGATCAGTCAACCTGTTTTCAACAGGAGTTCCGGTCATGACAAAGCGCCTGACGCCTTGAAGTTTTTTTACCGCGCGCGCCTGGGCGGTAGATGCGTTCTTGATTGCCTGCGCCTCGTCAAGAACAATGCAGTCAAAACGCGTTTCCGAAAGCCATGGCAGTCTATTGCACATCCCGTATGTTGTCACGAGCAGATCAAGTCCGCCAAGCGCATCCTGTGCTTCATCAGAAGACATGCCTGATGCATGGAGAACTCCATATGAAAGCGTGGGAGCAAACCGCGAAAGCTCATTTTTCCAGTTTTCCAGCAACGATGTTGGCACGACGACAAGATGGGGTTTCTTTTCACCGGATTCCTTTCTCGCAAGCAAAAAGGAGATAATCTGCACAGTCTTGCCGAGGCCCATGTCGTCTGCCAGGCATCCGCCAAAACCAAGTTGTGAAAGAAAACAAAGCCATTGGAAACCCTCTTCCTGATAGGGACGCAAAACAGCGGACAGTTTTTTTGGAAGCTTTTGCTTCCCGCCTTTGGCCGGATTTTTCAGTTTATCCATGACAGACTCAAGCCATTCGCCCGCGGACACTTCAACACCTACATGCTGGCCGAGACCGGGCATCCGCTGGTCAAGGATGAGCCTGATAGCCTCCTTGATGGAAAGTCCCTCTTTCGCAACGAGTTTTTTTGCCTGCTCGAACTGGGTTTTAACGCGCAACAAAGCCTCATGGTCTATGGTCACCCATTTGCCCTTGAGCATTGCCATGGGCTCAGTCTGGGCAAGCAGGCGGTCAATCTCTTCCAATGAAAGCTGCTCGCCATCAGCAAGAATTCTCATGTCCAGGTCAAGTAGCGCGTCCGCGCCGAGACGGGTAGTTGTCTTGCCAACAGTCAAGCCAAGGATAAAAGAGGATTTTCGTTTGTTCCACCACTTGGGGACCTTGCAGAGAATGCCCGCGGCCTCGTAATCAAGGGCCTCCGAAAGAAAAACATGAGCCTCCTTGACAGTCAGGCCTATGGGCTGGAAAAGTTCCCCTGATTCAAGCAGTCCCCGGATAAAAGCGCTTTTTTCCGCGACCCGCCTGACCGCGGCAAGAAGTCCCAAAAGCTTTCTTTTGTCCCCGCCCAATTCATCAACAGCGGAAGAAAGCAGAATGTGCCGAAGCCTGCCTGCCTCCCCTGTCGCGGAATAAGTGGCAAGAAAGGCGAAGGGTTTGTCAACATCAAGCGGGTTTTCGACCATATGAAAATGCACTCGGTCGGCATGGGAACCGGTAGGAGAAATTGCCGTAATGTATTCATCCAGGGTTCCCTTGAAAGCAGCAAGACCTTCCCGCAAGGCTCCGCCAAGTTCGCTCCAGAGACTGGAAAGAAACGACCCTTCCATCCGCCCGGAACCCGGGAAGGGGGGACGTTCATATAAAAGCGATTCGGTCATTGACCGGGTCAAGCAAGGCGATGAATGCGCGCCTTTTTTAGCGGAATCAAGCCTTGCCTCGCGCACAAAGAGCCTGGCAAAATCCCTTAAAAAGGAAAAACCCGGTGTTAAAGGAATTTCCTGTGATGAAACACCCAGGGACAAAAGCCACAGGAACTTGTGGCGTTTTTTGTCCTCAAAGAGTGAGAAAATCCTGTGTTCCAATTCTGTCCGGGCAGCGACAGCTTTTGTTTCTGCCGGAACCCATTCAAGCACAAGACTGTTGTCCGCATACACCGCCGGAATGAGTGAGAGAGCTTGTTCTGCTGTTTCCACCAGAGCCAATATATCAAGTCAGGATGGCAAACACAAGCCGCGGGAAAGTCCCTGTTACAGCTACATTGGACGGTTATCCAATAGTATGAAAGGCTCCCCGGAGGGGACATCTATGGTCTGCGCCTCAGGAAAGGTTATCCAGCTTCCAGATTCAAGCTTGGTGTTGATGAAAACAATCTTGTCGTAATCGCCCCCGTTTCCGTCGTCAATATCCGAGTCATCGGCAATAAAAAGCCCGCTGTTTTCCCGGCCGATAAACCGTTTGGGGCGGTAGAACTTGCCTGCATCGGTTGAAGGCATCAGCATCTGGTTCCCGATGTCTGAAGAGACAGTGCCGAATCCGGTCTGATATGCCAGGTTCCTGCTGAATTTCAGGACAATCGGCAGCGTTGTCTCGTCATAATTTACATTATTGAGCACAAAAATCCCGTCGTCCTTGACAATGACATCCTGTAGATCCCTGAAGGCAGACACGTCCGAACGGGTTATTGTACGGACGACCCGGCCCACCTGTCCCTGTCCTACGATTGAAATATAGGTGGGATCATATTCCATGAGCACCGGTTCCCCTGCCAGGTCTTCCCCTGCGATCAGTAAATTGTGCGTCCATGGATCAACGGCCAATCCGTTTATCCTGTCCAGTCCCGGGGCGGCCATCTGCACGGCGCTCAGCGGGGCCACCGGATTGCCTGCCCCATCGGACAGAATGACAAAATACACAATCGCCGGAGCCCTGTTTTCCGCCAGGTATAGCACACTGGTCGCAGCAAGATCCGGCCCAAAGGTGAAGGAGATGTCCCTGTCTACCGCCAGGGCATTCACTTCAAAAGCGGTATTGAAGTTGATAACCAGATCATCATAAAACCCGGCCTGGGAGTAGAACTGGATGGCCCACCCATTGTTGAAATTATAAGGGGAGGCAATGCGGCCGTCCGCCGCAATGTCAAGGGCTGTCGGAGTCTGCAGATCATAGAAGTGGGCAGGTGCGGAAGTGATGCTCGCCATTCGCCAGATTCTCCCAAGGGTGTAATCCGGCA
>RPPD01000177.1 GCA_003818675.1 Spirochaetaceae bacterium | reverse complement strand
GGGCTGCCATTGCGGGGCGTCTACGGCTATTGAATGGTCGGGCGTCTGAAAGTAAGAGGTGCTCCGCGGCTTTCAGAAATGCCATAGACACCCCAGACAGCTGGTGTGAGGGTTATTTCAATTTTGTCTGATGTCTCCCTGATGCCTATATGAAAAACCTTGTTGGTGACAACGAGCCCGTGATCCTCGATGATTTTCATCGACAGTACAAGCCTGGATTTCCCTGACTCCTGAATGAAAAGAATGGCAAATCCGCCTTCCAGTTTTTTATCTGCTGTTTTCCAGATGAAATTCCTGTCATTAAAAACGAGTTCATCGCCTGTCTCGTTCTTGAAAGTGCCTGAAAGCATTGAATGCAAAGGGGCGGATAAGCCAGCGTCAGCAGACCCAGTATTGGTTGTTGAGGATTCAGAGTTGATTACAGCGTATTCACTCTGTAAATTGTCGCTGTCTTTTGAAATTCTTGTGTATTTCCCCCCCCATTGGTCATTAAGCCATTGTTCGATTGCTCCATAGTCATTGATCTGGATCGAGATCTCTGTGAGTGATGACAGGACTACCGTGACATTGGGTTTTATGGACGTGAGAAGGGCGTTCTCCGTATATATCAGCAGCATGTTGTAAAGGCTTCGATGCGAATATTTCCATCGATAAATTTCCTGGATATTATCCATGAAAAAGATAATTTCCTTGTTGAAGGGGTCAAATGACAAGATTTGCTGAAGCTGCTTCCCATTCTCATCCACACGTTGCCATACTCCCTTAAGATAATCAGCAAACAGGTCCACATTGGCACTTTGGTAGAGCACCGAGAGCTGTGATTCTCCAACAGCTTTTTGCGAGATTGTCTCCTGGTGTCTGAGTTCGTAATGGCCAGAAGCGGGCTGGAAAGAGTAAATTTCCCGTATAGCGTCCGTATAATCCTGGGTTTCAGGATTGCTCCGCAGAAGGACAATGGGGAACGCTCCTGCGTCAAATCCTGCCTGCGATCCTCCATATGCAGAATACATGGCGCCAATAGTGTTTTCTATTATTTCTATTGTTCCATCAGCTATAAGGGAACAGGCACTGCTGTAAAAAAGCTGGGAAGAATATGGTGACATGTTCCTGTAGATGTCCAATGTGATCTTCCCGGAGGAATCCGTACCGCTTGCAATAATTTCCGGGATCTGGTCCTGGGATATGTCCTTCAGGTTGATACGGAGTGTGCCAATGTTCACCGCCTTTGTAGAAGTTTCCCATGAGCGGATATAAATGTTTCTAGTGGAATCAAAATCTGCGGTTATTATCTTCACAGGTGCATCAGGGGTGGTATTGTCCTTCACGGCAATTACCTGTTCCTCATGGGCATCCATGTCCAGGTTGACATTTACTACATATACTATTCCCTCATTGCTTTCCAGTGAAATGTCCGGCCTGCGGACAGGATTGTCAGCTTTGTCAGAGAGATAGCGTAAAGACGCGGGGCTGTCTGTCTGTCCTGCGTTCATGATGATTTTTTTAGGAAACTGCCTGTCCGTGTCCGTGCCAAAGCAGGAGAAAAAAAACAAGAGAATAGCTGTGCAGATGTAAAAGAGCCTTAACGGACATGATTTGTGGTGCATTTATTATTTGTGGAAGTATTCCTGCAATTTGTCAAGTACTTGGATGCGTATAGATGCTATTGATTCACGGCATTTGAATCCAGCAGCGTTTTTATGTCCGCCGCCGCCGAAACTTCTGGCAATTTCAGCAACATCAATGTTGCCCTTGGAACGCAGGCTGCAGCGCATGAGGCCTTCCAGGTCCTCCTTGAAAAAAATTGAGACCTTTACAGCCTCAGCTTTTAAAGGAATGTTTATGATCTGGTCCGCCTCTTCATATTTTCCACCTGAATCAAGAATGGTTTCCTTGGTCATGACCTGGATCGCGACATGGTTGTTTAAAACAAGCTCCAGGGTCCCCAATACCTTGGACTGCAGTATGACAGATGAAATGGAATTGCATTCATATACCTTTGAATAGACATCATTTGGATCAACGCCCTGCTCAACCATTTCTGTTGCAATCCGGAACGTGAGGGAGCTTGTCTTTGGATATACAAAACTTCCAGTGTCATACACTATGGCTGTAAACAATGCGACTGACGCGGGATATTCAATTTGCACGTCCATTTTTTTGAAAATCTGATAGAGTATTTCAGCTGTAGATGAGGCATTTTTCTGTACAAGGTTCCCGGACTGGATGTCTATCTCTATGTCATGGTGGTCAATTATGAAAAAGTCTTTGACTCTGGGAAGCACCAACTGGGCAACCTTGCCTATATTGTTGGTATCGTTAGTGTCTAGAATTATCAATACCCATTCTTCAAGATCAGTAGGCAGTTGTTTATTGGATCGGAGAGTCGTGATCGTGTGGCCTGGATCCAAGAACATGAATTTCCGGGGTATGGGATCGGAATTGAAGATCATGACCTTCTTGCCCATTTTCTGAATTACTGCGGAAAGCGCGCATTCGGAGCCGATCGCATCACCGTCTGGTGTTTCATGCGCTGTAAGGATGAAACGGTCATGGGAATTTATAAAATCAATGATCGGTTTTAGTACCATTTCCTCACTCTGATTTTTTAGGCTCTGCGCATGTGCCTTTTCTTGCGGTATTATAACCTGCAAGGGTTTCTGATGGAAGATCAGGTGCAATGTAGCATGCTGCTCCAATGACCGAGCCCGGGGGCAGTTCCGTATTCATCCCGATAAGACTCAACCCGTCATTCAGCTGGTCAGGATACTTCATATTCTTTGCGGTTTTGAGTCTGCAACCAATTTTTGTCCCCTGACTGATGTTGTACGCATCGCGTTTGCCCTGTTTTTGGTACGGGAAAATAAAGGCATTTTCTATTGTGCTTCCAGGACCAATGCGATTGTCTGTCATCACCACGGAGGATTCCACCAGGGTATCCTGTGCAATGAACACACCTGGAAAGAGAACCGAGTTTTTTACAGTGCCGTGAATTTCGCAGCCTGCTGCGAGAAAGGATTGGAAGACTTCACCTGTTTCCCCCACATAAGCCTCGCCATATTCAGGGGAGAGCCTGCTGAAACGGCCAGCAAGATTTGGGTAATCAGGGGAATGAAATGAGTCAAGGAGACTCATATGCGCAGAAAAGAGTTCCATGATGGTCATATTATAGAGCATTTTCCCGGGCAAATCCTCTAAAGTTTCAAAATCCGAGTCAAGCCTTTTAAATAGTGAGGATATTGCAGATTTCCCGCTATCCTCGTCCTTAAGTCCCAAAATTAACGCTATGAGTTTTTTCTTTTTAACAAGGTACATTGTCATGGGTGACATTTGGGCAGTGAGTTTGACTATGTCTGCATGCGGGGCCTGGAGAAACCTGCCGAAGTCATCTGGATCTGTTAAAACCAGGCTGCCAGAGGATGCGAGCAGAAAAAGTTCACTTTTATTTTCCCTTATCCAGGAAAGGAGTTCCTTGCCTGATGCCGGGGCGGGGAGCACCGAGATGGCCTCTGGCTTTTTCCATTTGCGAAGGATTTTTTCAGTTTCCGCTGCTGCATCAGGTTCGAGGAAGAACCAGAGATCGGCCATATGTAAGACGGATATGATATTTCCGGCGTGTATGTCCGCGATATGGAGATTTCCCCAGAAAGGGAAGCTCGCAAAAGAGACAGAACGGGTGATGCCGGGAATCTCCGGCATCACCCGTTGCTCAAATACAAGATATGAACAGTGCTTCATTACACCGATTGAAAGTTGATATGGAAGACCACGCTGTTTTCAGATTTCAAGGTCACCTGGTGGCCGATGATGTTCTGGTTCTGGCGCTTGAATCCGATGAATTGGCGATCCTTGATGGGATCAAGAACAACCCCGCCCTTGACTCCTGCTATTCTGGCATAGCTGCGCATTGAACGGTTGGGAACAATTGTGATGACTCCCATGCTCTCGTTCAAATACAGGCATTTCCCGGCGGAGAGCGAGAATGTATCGGAACCCTTTTTTAATGGGTGTTCCTCGACGACGATCTTGAACTTCACACCGCGTGATTTGAGGAGCTTCATGATAAGGAATACTATAAGAGTAATAAGCAGCAGTCCCGCGATGATTATCAGAATGAGAAGCCATAGATTGTTTTCAATAAAGCTGTTGACATGAACCGTGACGCCAAAAACATTTGGGGTGAAACGGGTATCTCCGTCAAACATGAAGGAAATGTCTGCCTGGTAGTCTCCGGGTTCCAGACCCAGGGGAAAGGAAAGTGGAAGGGTGAGGGGAAGTTCGCCCTCCTTGGGCATGGTGAACTGGGTGCTTCCACCCAGGATGTTTGTTTCCATGATGACAGGAGAAATGATCCTGGCTTCCTTGACCAGGACTTGAGGGTCTGTTGAAAAGCCCTGGCTTTTAAGTGGAAGGGTTAGCTTTACCTCTCCTGTAGCTGGAACAGTAATGAGTGTCGGGACTTCAGCTACCTGGATGATTCCCCGGAACTCTGAAACGGTTCCCGCAAGCTCCTGGGCAGTGGGCTGTTCAGAAACCTCGCTGTAAGTGCCGCCGAGTTTTTCTGTCAGTTCCTTTGTCTGGGCCGAGCCGCCGATTTCTACTATTTGTATCTTCCATCCCTCCTTGGCGATTGTCCTGGCGTTTTCCAGCAGGGGATGGCTGTATGAGAAGTCAGGTGTAAAATACTTGGAGCCGGGATAAGCTTCCTGTCTTCCGTCTGTCATGAGGAAGAGAATCTTGGGCCGTCCGGTGGAGGACAGGATTTCCAGCTGGGCCTTGGCAATATCC
Organism: Spirochaetaceae bacterium; assembly: GCA_003818675.1. Next base: position 761 of record RPPD01000177.1, on the reverse strand, counting down.
ATGGCATTTCCGATATCTGTATGGGTATCCTTGGGTTTGGTGAAGATATTAGAAACCAGATCCCTGGCTTTCTGGCGGTCCGCTTCTGTTTCTACCGGAAATGTTGAGACAACTTCAGCCTGGCCATAAAAATTGATAATTACCAAATAATCTCCAATTTTTACGTTTTCCGTGCCCAGTGTGTCCGAAATCACGAAATTTTTTACGGTTTCTATCTTGTCTATCATGGAAAGCGACCTGTCCAGAACGAGGACAATATCCAGTTTAGGACGTTCATCAGTCGAAGCAATAAATATAGTAAAAATCAGACAAAACAGGCCGGCAAGCGCCTTGATAAGCCCTTTTTTCATGGAAAAGCCTCCTCGGGTATGATACATCTATATTGAATCAATTTTTCCAAAAATTGAAAGGTAAAAAAAAAAAAAAGTTACTTTACATTTTCCGTGTAATGTGGATAATTTAATGTAAATATCACTGCAAAGGAGAGCAATTATGGGAAGTGTAGACCTACCGAAGAGCCCTAATGTGTTTCATCCTGAAAAACCGAGTGCGGTCGGTTCAAGGAACTCGCTCGCTCAGGAATTCAGGGACCAGCAGGCCGAAGTAGATCTCCTTTTAAGCGAAGAAGTAGATAAAGTGATGAACCACATCACATCGAAGCTTCCAAGAGATGTTCTTGAGCGCCTGGACGTAATGGGCGGTTTAAAGGAGAAGCTATATAATTATTTCAACCAGAACTACCAGAACATGTTCAACAGGTT
>RPPD01000176.1 GCA_003818675.1 Spirochaetaceae bacterium | reverse complement strand
CAACAATAAGTTCACCTTCACGATCATCACAGCGCGTATACCTGACAGATATTTTTTTTGTCCCAGCAAAACCTGGCGGGAAAGCGTATTTGAGGGAATTTGAAAGCAGTTCATTTATGATGAGTCCAGTCGGAACCGCACGGTCTATGCCCAGGGCAAGGGCTTTGACATCTATTTCAATATGGATTTTTTCACGGTCTACCTTAAAGGTGTTAAAGAGATCTGAGGCGAGGCCTTGAATGTATTCTGAGAAATTGATATGGCTGAAATCCTCGGACCTGTAAAGTTTTTCATGGATCATGGCAATGGTCCTGATACGATTCTGGCTTTCCTTGAACATCATCAGGTCGTGTGAATCAAGAATATAACGTGATTGCAGGTTGAGCAGGCTCGATATTACCTGCAGGTTATTTTTCACCCTGTGATGAATTTCCTTCAGTAATATTTCTTTTTCTTTGAGGGACGTCTTGATCATTGCCTCTGTCTTTTTGCGTTCTACAGAATAGGCAATAACGCGGGCCAGAAGGTTTCCGGAAATTTCACCTTTGACCAGGAAGTCCTGGGCACCCTCCTTTACTGCCAGTATGCCCATGGTCTTGTCGGAAAGACCAGTGATAACCACAATCGGTACCATCCCGCTCTCAGCCTGGACGGCTTTTAGGGTTTCCAGGCCGTGACTGTCTGGAAGATTCAAGTCCATGAGTATTATATCGAAGGAAAATTCTTCAAGTTTTTGCCTGGCATCAGAAAGCCTGCTTGTGACTTCAAGCTTGAAGTAGAAATCCACGGTTTCAGCCAGCATGTTTCGGAAAATGAACACGTCGTCGTCATCATCTTCAATAAGGAGTATACAATAGGCTTCGGGTATGTTTTTTTCGTTTAATTTACTGGTCTTTTCCATGTCAGCTTTTTAATCATAATCCAGTTTCAGAAATTTTGCGAGTACTTTGGATCATTGCTAAAAATCAATACCCTGGACATTTGATATTCCGCTCGTGTAAGGATGGCGAAGCATGACCATCTCGGTGACACAATCCGCAAGGGCTGTGATTGTCTCTGGCATTCCGCGGCCAGTCAGTACAACATGGAGTTCGGGTGGTTTCTCGGAAATGCATTTGGCAAACTCGGCTGTAGACAGAAAATTCAGAGTCAAAAGATGGGATATCTCGTCAAGGATTACCAGATCAAAACTGCCGGAAATGATCCTGTCACGAGCTTTTTCCCATCCAGCAAGGGCTTTATCGCGGTGTTCCGTGCTGTCGGAGAGTTTGTCGGACATGATAAATCCGCTTCCAGCCGTGATTATTTCACAACGGTTGCCAAAAGCCTGGAGTGCTGCTGTTTCACCGGAAAAACGCTTCTCTTCCTTGATGAAACGGATGAGGCAGACCTTCATCCCATGCCCCAGGGCGCGAAGCGCTGTTCCAAGTGCCGCGCTCGTCTTTCCCTTTCCATCGCCAGTGTAGACTATGACCAGACCCTTTTGCATTTATATTTTCCTTTACAATAGTTTATATTAAATTATACTTTAAAAGAATATGAAAACAAGCAAACTCCAGCTCAAACATATTATCGAACTGGACTGTGAATTAAACAGGGTAAAGGACCAGGATATTCTCCTGGAACGCATTCTCCTTGAAGCGCGTAAAATGGTGGGCGCAGACGCTGGATCAATCTATATTATCGAGGACAACAAGCTTGCAATAAATTATTCGCAGAACGATACTATTCAGGCCGACCTGCCGCCTGGGCAAAAGCTGATCTATTCCCTGTTTAAGGTTGAAATCAATACCAAATCCATCGCAGGATATGTCGCTGCGACAGGAGCCGTAATCAACATCCCGGATGTCTATAAAACCGGAAAAAGTGCGCCATACCAATATGATTCATCATATGACAAGTTGTCGGGATACATGAACAAATCAATGCTGGCAATACCTTTGCGGACCATCACTGGCCGCATTGTGGGCGTGATACAGGTGATTAATGCCACAGACAAGGATGGAAAAATCATTCCATTCACCAAGGATGACGAGCTTTTTGTAACGCATTTTGCAGACAATGCAGCCATGGCTTTGGAGCGCGCACAGATGACCAGGGCAATTATATTGCGGATGATCCGTATGGCAGAGCTGCGTGACCCCAAGGAAACCGGAATGCATGTAAACCGCGTAGCAGGATATTCCGTGGAACTCTATGAAGCCTGGGCGCGCAAACACAACATATCAGAGAAGGAAGTGCAGAGAAACCGTGATATTCTGCGTATGGCGGCAATGCTCCATGATGTTGGCAAGGTGGCCATTTCGGACGCAATCCTGAAAAAGCCTGCCAAGTTTACGCCAGAAGAGTTTGCAATCATGAAAGCCCACACCTGGCTCGGTGCGGATCTATTTAAGGATTCAGAACAATCCGAGTTTGACGACATGGCTATGCAGATTGCCCTGACGCATCATGAGAAATGGAATGGAGATGGTTATCCCGGCAGGATGACCGGTGCAGGTTGGCGGGAAAATGCTTCATCTCCTGGGCGCGGATTGTCTGGTGAGGAAATTCCAATCTGGGGAAGGATTGTGGCGGTCACAGATGTCTATGACGCACTTTCCTCCAGGAGGGTTTACAAGGAAAGCTGGCCTGAGGAACAGGTTCTTTCCGAGATACGCAAGCTTTCAGGGACAAGTTTTGATCCTGAGCTTGTGGAACTGTTTTTTGAGATTATGCCCATGCTCAAACATGTCGAAAGCCGCTACCATGAGATTCCGGATTAATGGCTGGTAGGAAAGGCGATTTTTGTGTCAGAACCGGTCAAACAACCCACGGTCAAGGTTTACTTTATTGAACCGGTAAAAACAATCTCCGTTGTAATCAACCTGCTGATCAGGATGAACTTTGAAGTCTACTCTGTATCTAATGAGGACAAGTTCAAACTTTTTTCAGTGCTTTCCGGCAACAAGCGCAATGTTATTTTTTTATGCATCCAGACAGACAGTGAGGCGCCGGACTGTGTGCATTATCTTGAATCAGTCATGGGACTGCATGATTCACAGAACCAGGTGGGAGTTTTTGTTTCTTCCATAATCGGGTATGACATTCGCCGAATATTTCTGATGCAGGGTGTGGCTACGATAGATCTCTATCACCTGAAATCAAAACCCCTGGATACATTAAAAAAAGTTCTTGTGTATTTTGACGCAAGGGAAAAGCGCGCGTTTGTAAAAGCGCGGGCCATGGGCATCTGCCAGGTATTTTTTACAATGAAAAATCTGATGGAACCCGTCAAGGCAGAAATAGTCGATATTTCGGTTTATGCGTTTACCTGCAAATTAGAGGAGCAGGACAAGGTTTTCTTCAGCCACAAGGAATATATTCCGGAAGTGACCCTGATCCTCCGTGGTCGTCGAATCAGGGTTTCCGCCAGACTCATGGGATTTGACCGCCAGAATCCTGATGTTGGAATTTTCCTGATTTACTGTACGACTGTGGAGAATGGGCAGATGGAATTCCACCAAAAGCTTAACAATGATGTGAAAAATCCGCTTTATGAATATATTGAGTCGTACCTTCGCGAGGATCTTAAACGCAGACTTGGCGAATTCCCCTCTGCAGATTTGAAATAGAAAACGCCAATCAGTATTTATATCCAAATTTTCTCAACAAGTCATACCTGGCTTTTTTATCGGATTCTGTTTCAATGCCCTTTGGTGATGCTCCGTCAATCACACCAATGATTCCGCGGCCTTGTTCGGTCCCGGCAGTAATGATCTGGAGCGGATTGGCAGTTGCGCAAAAGATGCGCGCAACCTCCTGGCAGAGTTTAATCTGGGTGAGCATGTTTATCGGGAATGCGTTTTTGAGAAACAGGTAAAATGTATGACCCGCGGCTACTGCCTGTGCTGTTGCGGTCGCAGCTGTGATGAGCGCGGTGTCATTGCCCTCGGTCCTTACAAGGCATGGGCCTGAGGCCTCGCAAAAGGCAATGCCGAACTTTGCGCCAGGGACCGATGAAATGACGATTTCAGAGATGTCCTCTACGGTTTTGATGAAGTGCGATTGCCCGACTATAATATTGCAGTCCTCGGGTAATTTTACCGGAACAGTCTGGAAATCCATAATGTACCTCCCTAATTGCCCAGTCTGACCGCGTCCAAATCAATTTCCGCGGCAGTTACAGGCATGACGATATTCCATGCTTCAAGGACCTCCGGGTGTATTTCTCCCATGACGCCTACGGGATTTTTACCGAGCATTATCCTGGCGCTTCTTCCCTGGATGAACCTGGGATCAGACAAAGGGGCCAGGGTATATTCCCTGCCAAGATAGAAGAACAGTCCGGAGACAAGCGCTGACGCATCATTAAATCCGATTTCCCTGTCAGCGACCAGGAAGGCAATGTGATTTTTCGTAACCGAGCCATAATTGTCCGCATGGTCTTTCCTGGCGATCTTGCCTGATTCAAAAATCTTGTGCGGATAGACCGCATTGGCCGAGACAGCCTCTGAACCAAGAAGGTTGGGAATGATGGAATTGCGGACAATCTCATAGTTTTCTGTCATGGGATTGCTGATCTGGATCACGTCATCCCCGCTCGTTTTCATCCTATCTACAATGTCTTTTTTTGAACCAAGGTAATTGTAGATCATTTCCTGGAATCCCATTCCTGTCATGATCTCGCGGGCTTTGCGGGAAAATTCCTCCTGGGGCGAAAGCCTGCCTACTGTGAAATCCTCAGGCATGACCGCCTCAAAGCTTTTCAGGCCACGGCCCATGACGATTTCTTCAATCACGTCAACTGGATGCATGAAGTCGTTCCTGAACTCCGGGGGCGTCAATACAAGATGTTCCTTGTCCACCGCGACAGGATTTCCCATCCTGCCTATGGCTTTTGTCGCCTCGTCTGCTGTTATGGATTGTCCGAGCATTTTTACAGCTGACGCGAGGTCAAGCTTGACTGGACTCTGGAAATAGAATGGCGTTGTGATATTGCGGCCATAGGGTGTGTCATACTGATAGTTAACAGTCACGGGCTCTATTGTGTATCCTGCGTCCGCAAGATCACATGCCATGACCGAGCAGGCCAACAGCAGGGTGTCAATGTCAGTACCTGTGAGTTCAATAAAGAGGTTGGAATCTCCCACTTCAACTGCGCCCAGTCTTGCGCTGTTTATTATGGGCGGGAAGCTCAACACCTCTCCCTGGCTGTCTGTCAGAAACGGGTATGCGGGGAAGTTTTTGACAATGCTGCCGAACTCAACTCCCTTGGGGTGTTCCGCAAGAATTCCGCGGAGCGACAGTTCCTTTTCCAGTCCCAGCGGAGTGAATCTTGTCTTGTCAGGGTCAGCGGCGCTGTAGCGCACGGGATATTTTATGATGTCTTCCCGATATACACCCATGGCAATGGTTTTGCGCTTGCTGCCATAGTTGCCGCAGAGCTTTTCCTGCGACTGGATCAGGTCCACCAGCGCGGGCTCGTCAATTTTTTTGCCCTTTGCAACGAACGCGGCGATGTATGGCCTGATATCCTTCAGGTTCTTGTCCACCTCGACTGATTTT
>RPPD01000175.1 GCA_003818675.1 Spirochaetaceae bacterium | reverse complement strand
GCGCACCAGGTCTTTGTCCGCAAGCTTCATGGCCAAAGCGTCATCAGGTGTCATGTGGATGTGCCTGAGAGCTGCAATCACTCCATGATCAAGCTCCACGCGGCCAGATGGGCCTTCAAGTATGACACCTGGTGTGTCCGCGAGATTGCCAGAATCCCTTATGGGAGGGTTTATGCCAAGTGTGTACTGTTCTGTCTTGGAAATCTCCACCTGGGTTTCCTTGCGCTCAGGTCCAAGAACACGTACGCGCGCTACAGACCCCTTTGGCCCGACAAGTGTCACCTGTTCCTCGGCCGCAAACTGGCCTGGCTGGGAGAGCTGCAGCTTTGGCACAAGCATATGGCCTTTCCCAAAGAGCGCGTCTGCATGTTCCCGCGAGAGGTGCACATGGTGCGCTGAGATTTCAAGGGGGATGGGGAATTCATTATAGTTGATTGTCTTCATAGTTATACGATAGTATGTCAGGATATGGAAATCAATACCCCCTTACTGTCCGGAGAGGGCAGGAATGAGATAATAATGACATATCGGTGATGGAGATTGATTGATGAACCAGCTGGAACTGAAGACCATATATTACTGCTTTCCGGGAGGCAGGCACAAGTGCCTGACAATGAGTTATGACGATGGCAGGGTCGCGGACCGCAAGCTTGTCGCCATATTCAACAACCATGGCATCCGCGGGACGTTTCATCTGAATGGCGGCAAGTTCGGCATTGATGACCGGATCAGCGCTTCCGAGGCCGGGGACCTCTATTCCGGTCATGAGATCGCCTGCCACACATACAATCATCCGACAATCGAGCGCTGCCCGATGGAACTTGTCGCAAGGCAAATCCTTGAAGACAGAATGGCACTGGAGGCGATTTGCGGATATCCTGTGCGCGGACTGTCATATCCGAACGGGTCTTATAACGAGGACATCATCCAGATGCTTCCGCATCTGGGGATAGAATACTCGCGCTTTGTCGGAAATACTCACTCCTTTGGCATGCCGCAGAATTATTTGAAATGGACATCAACATGCCATCACAACAAGGGACTGCTGGATCATGCGCATGAGTTTATGGCTTTGTACAAAACGCAGTATCTGTATCTGTTTTATGTGTGGGGACACAGCTTTGAATTCGACAATGACAACAACTGGAATCTGATTGAGGAATTCGCAGAATACATGGGCAGGCATGAGGAAATCTGGTACGCAACCAATATTGAAATCGTGGACTACATGAAAGCCTGCAGGCAATTGCGGTTCACGGCAGCCATGGACCTGGTGCATAATCCAGCTGCGATGACGGTGTGCATCACTGTAAACGGAAACCGCCTGGATATCGGTCCTGGACAGATGGTCAAAATCTAATTGCCCCTGACCCGTATCAACAAGGCCGCTCTTCACTTCCCCGTAAGCAATTCCTCTATCCTGGCAAAAACAGTGTGGTCCGCATCGTCGCGCACGCGTACACTCTGGACATCGTAAAGTTTTTCCAGCTGCTTTGTGATCTGGGGCAGGCGTTCGTCGCGGTTTACAAGCAGGTACATCCTGCTCGTTTCGCCGTCGCCCACGGGCGCGCAGAGAATTGCCTCCATGTTGAAGCTCCTGCGTGAAAAGAGCCCTGTTACATGCGACATCACGCCTGCGTGGTTGTTGACTACAAGTTCAACTATCGTTGTGGGTATTTTCATATTTCCCTTCCTTTCTCGGTCAACGCCTGTGTATTGGCCGCTCCGGGCGGCACCATCGGCATGACATTTTTATCCGGATCTATCATCATGTTGACAAGCATCGGGCCTTTTTTCACAAACATGTTGCTAATGGCATCCTTGTCAAATTTACCCATGGTGCATGAACTTATGCCAAATCCTGCGGCGATTGCCGTAAAATCAGGTGTCATGTCGAACCTGGAGGCAATGTAATTTTTACTGTAAAACAATTCCTGCTGTTGCCGGACAAGACCGAGATGGCCGTTGTTGAAGAGAAAAATCTTCACGTCAAGACCGAGCTCACGAAGGGTGGCGAGTTCCTGTATGTTCATCAGGAAACTGCCGTCACCGCAGATGGCAATGACCGTGCGTTCCGGGTTTGCGAGCGCCGCTCCTATCGCGGCCGGAAAGCCGAAACCCATTGTTCCCAGGCCGCCGGATGACAGAAATGACCTTGGCAGGTTTACGGGATATGCCTGGGCGGCCCACATCTGGTGCTGGCCCACGTCTGTCGTTATGATTGAATCCTTTGGCGCGCATGAAGCGATTGTCCTCATGAGATTCGCCGGGTGCATCGGATCCCCGTAAACAGTCTCCGGATGGGCTTTCTTCAGATCCTCGATCCTGTTTCTCCATTCGGTGTGCTTGACAGCCCTGCACTTTTTTTCCAAAGCTGTGAGGGAGTCCTTCACGTCACCTGTGATTGCGCAGTCAGGCGTGCGCAGTTTGGAAATCTCGGCCGGATCAATTTCCATGTGCAGGATTTTCGCGTTCGGCGCGAAGCCCGAGAGCGTCCCGGTGGCGCGGTCGTCAAAGCGCGCGCCGCAGACAATAAGCAGGTCAGCCTCGTCCACGACCGAGTTTGTCGCGACACTGCCGTGCATGCCGAGCATCCCAAGCGAGAGCGGGTCATCGGCGGGCATGCTCCCGAGCGCCAGCAGAGTGAAGACCGCGGGCGTGTCTGTTTTCCTCGCGAACTTCTGCAGAATCTCCCAGGCGTTTCCGGAAATAATGCCGCCGCCCGCATAGATGAGCGGTTTCTTCGCGGCATCGATCATGGCCGCAGCCTTTTCCAGATCAGCGGTAGTGATTGATGTTCCGGTTGATGCATTCTGAACGGGCGCCCAGGGTTTGGGAAGCTCCTCGACTTCAATGATTTCGCGCTGGACGTCCTTGGGGATGTCCACCACAACAGGCCCTGGTCTGCCTGATTCAGCAATGCGGAAGGCCTCGGGTATGACGGATAACAATTCCGCTGCGCTGTGCACAAGGAAATTGTGCTTGGTTATGGGTATGGTGAGGCCGTACGTGTCCACTTCCTGGAACGCATCTGTCCCTATCATGGCCTGGGGGACCTGGCCTGTGACCGCCACCATGGGGATTGAATCCAGTTTCGCGTCAGCGATGGCCGTGAGCAGATTTGTCACGCCAGGCCCCGAGGTGGCAAAGCATACGGCCGCATTTCCTGTTGTGCGCGCAATTCCCTGTGCGATGAATCCGCCGGCCTGTTCCTGGCGCACCAGGATGTGGCGTATCGAATTGTCAACATGTGCTGCGTGCAGCGCATCGTAGATGGGCAGGTTGTTGCCGCCCGGAATTCCCGCGATCATTTTGATTCCCTGCCTGCGGATCAGTTCGATTGTGAGCCCGGCTCCAGAATACTTCATTATGAACTCCTTTCATGGTTTGTATGCAAAAAAAAGCCCCTCCCGGTGTGACCGGAAGGGGCTTGCATTTGCCCTGTTGTCCCGTTACGGTGCACACCCGTTTTCGAAAAAATCCGCTACTACTACGACTACAACGCTGAGAAGTGCTGGTTTTTCCGCGAACAGGTTTTTCTTGTTCATTCTGTGTTCCGTAACTGTTAACAAAATACTTATTAATTGGTTTTCTGTCAAGCTCTGTGGATCAGGATCATTCCTTGATGCAGATCATTTCGAACTGGTCGCCAAAACGGAAGATATTGACCAGATATGCGAGTATCAATCCGGGAATATCCAGGAAGATGGGATATTTACGCATCCATGGTTTACCTATGGCGTTTGCCGCGGAGAACGAGAATTGCCGGGGTCCTGAGTTAAAACGCACGGAAAGGATTTTAAATCCGGTCTGGCCAAGCATCGAGGCAAGAATGTGGTCCGAGTACATGACGAGGTGCCGCGGAGTGTCGAGTTGATACCAGTTTTTCCCAAAGAGCCTGAAGGCGAGAGATCTTGTATTTGGTACCGCGACGATGAATCTGCCGCCTGGTTTGAGGATCCGGCGGATCTCGCAAAGGATTTCCCGTGGGTTGTGTACGTGTTCCAGGACATGATTCATGGTCACAATGTCAAACCGCGCGTCGGGATATTGCGCGTCCAGAAGATTGCCGCAAAAAATATCGAGCCCGTTTTGTTTGCTGTTCTCATCCGGGAAGACACCCGGCTCCACGCCATATGTCTGTACGCCGAATGATTTCATCTCGTGGAGAAACTGGCCGCTCCCGCAGCCGATGTCAAGCAGCCGCGTATTTTTCACAATGTGGGCGCTTCTGGAAAAGATCTTCATGGGAAAAAGGATGCACTTGAGCAGATAATTCCTGTTGCCTGGCCTGAAAAACAGATCGTAGAGAAGTTTTCGGGCTTTTGTGGAAAAGCTCTCTGTGTCGATTGTTGAGTATGAATAGTATTCATCCTTTGGATAGTGCCGGTCCATTATTTCTTTTCCCGGCATTGGATTGATGAACAGCAGGCCGCAATTGCGGCATTTTGAATAATGAAATTCGCCCCCCAGTTTCATGTTGACGTCTGAGGCGCTGAAGCAGGAGGCGAGGTTTGTATTTCCGCAATGGATACAGGACGAAATCAATGGCATGCGCAAGGTTCCTTTTTACAGGCGGTTTTTACAATTTTCGGTGTCAGGGGGTATCGGGGAAAGGATTTTTTCAAGAAACAGAGAAAGATTATCCGACTTCTGGTTTGAAGGTAAAGAATATCGCGGTGCCTTTTCCCGGATGTGAATCGATCCATATCTCACCCGAGTGTTTCTGGATTATGCGAAAGACGATGTTCATGCCCATGCCGAATCCCTGAACTCCGGTGCCGTTGGCTCCGAAGCCTCTGGCGCTCCCCGCTTGCGTGAACGGGTCGAAGATCTTTTCCTGGAACTCCGGCGGAATGCCAGGTCCGTTGTCCTTGACCCAGTAGACGTGGTCTTTCGCGCCGAGTTCTATTACCAGATCGGGCGTGTTCCTGCAGTGGACGAGCGCATTGCCCACAAGGTTGGAATATACCTGCATCACCCTGACGCGGTCGCACTCTTCCACGGAAAAATCGCCGGTGACCGTGATGCGCGCGCCCTGTTCAGCGGCCTGTACCTGGCACTGGTCCGCGGTCTTCTGCGCAATTTCACCCATGTCCACCTCGCTTCTGTCAAGCGCGCCGGTTATGATATGCGAGGTGTCCAGAAGCACAGAGACCAGGTTGTTCATGGTCTCTGCATTTGCGTGGATCCGGTCCATGCAATGCGAAATTATCTGCTCCCGGTCCATGCCCGTGTTGACGGGCTCCACGGGCTCCAGCGCCTTTTTCATTTTGCGCAGGAATCCCTCTATGGATATTAGCGGTGCGCGGAGGTCGTGAGAGAGCGCGTAGATCACGCTTTCGTATTCCAGGTTCAGGCGTTCCAGTTCCGAGTTGGACTGGTAGAGCGCCTCCATGTTGTCCACGATTTCAATAAAGCCCTGGATCTCACCCTCCCGGAAAGCGACAGGCGAGATCATGATATTTATGTGGCGGGGAATGTTTTTGTGCTTGCCCGTAAGCAGGCAGACAGGATTCTTGATGTTTGATCCGAGCGACTCTGCCTGC
>RPPD01000174.1 GCA_003818675.1 Spirochaetaceae bacterium | reverse complement strand
GCAAACGTCAATAAACATGTGGTCGCGCAATACATTTCCAGGTAGATACATGTAGTTCCCCGCAAGGGATGCGCCACTGTATGAACCGCCGGCTACAAACGGGTCCGTGTATACCGGCAAAGATTTGTTTGTAACATCAACTATATATGAACCCACGCTGTCATCATCAAAAATCATGAGGGTATTACCTTCTCTGGAAAGAACAACTCGTTCAACGGAAAAACAGTAGGGTATGAGTGTATTCCATGTTTTTAAAAGAGATGGCGCGGCAGGATTTGAGAGGGAATAAATAGAAATGGCGGTTTTGAAATCAGTGCCATACGGATTGTTTGAAACATAAAGAAAATCTGTGTCATATGCAGAATAATTGTACATGTCGAATACGCCTGTCAGTGTATACAGCGGAGTTGTTGGATTGGAAATTCCGTACACCCTGACAGTGTCGTTAATATCCTTGTAATAAAAATACTGCCCCTTGAATCCAATCATGTCCCCTGAAAAAATGCCGCTTCCGAGCAGAACCGGCGACGAAGGCGTTGAGATGTCATACAGGGAGGTTGTCTGATATGCATAAGTAGAACCCTTGATCATGAGATACGAACCTGAAGCCAGGGCATTCGCATAGTCAGGCGTTGAAAACTCATAAACCATTTCAGGGGGAGTTCCCGCCTGTGCGGGCAGGTATACTCCAAAAAGCGTATCCGTGTGCTTGATGATCACGGCATTTGAAGCTATTTGAACCACGCCATAGGAGCCCGTGATTCTCCTGTATTCACAGTTGTCAAAGGCGAGCGATGGATTGGAAGGATCGTCAAGACTGTATACCTTCAAATGCTTGTCGACCACGACATAAAGATAGTTGCCATAAATGCCCAATGATTCAAGCATATCCCCTGTCTTGAAAGAACAGTCTTTTTTCGGATTGGCCGGATCAGTGACATCACTTACAAGGATTGAACCCGACAAGGTTCCTGAATAGACATGGCCAAGTGCAATTTTCACGTCAACGGTGTATCCCCATGACATGAATGTTTTTTCATCAAGCGGACGCTCAAGACCCCTCAAGGCTATCCGAGTGGCAAAAGGATTGGATATTGCCCTGTTCCCGACAGAGTCAATGGTTACAACCTTAAATGCATATGCATGGTCCGCGGTCAATCCCGCGACGGTGTGATATGCCAATGCAGTCTGACCGAATGATGTTGACGCATCATCAGACAAGGCACCAGGACCATACAAAACTTCATATGACGCAGTGTCGGTTGAAACCGAGGCAGTCCAGGTCAATTTGATCTGTTTGTCACCTGACGTTCTTGCAACCAGGCCTGTCGCCGGTTCCGGAGGTTCTTTGTCAATGATCCAGGTACGCGAAACTTCTGTTGATTCTGTCGCCGACCGGGCAGGATCAAGGGCTGTCGTGAAGGCCTTGAAAGAAAACCGATAGGTTGTTTCTTCTCCAGACGCAGTAACAATAGCCATGGGTGTGCTGTACAAATTATCACTGGTGTCAGGAACAGGAGGCTGTGAACCATCAGTTGTCATGGTGTAGTAAACAATGGTGTTTGGGTCTGCAGTCACCTGAACAACCTGGTCAGCGGCAAAACGGCCCGCATTAAGGGAAAGCGAAGGCTGTCCCGCAACTGCATCTACATTGTATGACTCATTCCTGACAGCTATATATGTTCCGTTTCCATTCAATGCCGTTACCCGTATTGTTCTTGCCCCATATATGGTGATTGGGGCATTGTAGAGCAGGCGTGTGGCTGAAACTGTCGGGTCTGTGCTGTCTATGGTAAAATAGATTTTTCTCTTTGCAGGATCGGAAATTATGAGATCAAAGGTCCCCCAATATGTTCCACCCTCATGTGAAAAAACAAGTACCGCATCATCAGTGTCACCTGTATCATCCTTTTTGGACGGGGTAAATGGTTCACAGGCGACAATACAGAGGAAAACGAACAGTAAAATACATATTGTCAGAATTCGTTTTTTATTCATTGATATCTCCTTCGTTCATGCTGTCAATTACGATGGAAAAATCATGAATTTGTTGCAATTGTTTTATTGATTTTTATAAAATATCCTGATTTATGCGAGGAGACTGCATTACCATGCGAAAAGTCTTCATCACAATGAAAAGTGGTCATATCCCTTTTTAACAGGGAATTTCTTTCCATCTCTGAAGATGTGAATTCCTTCGGCTGGGTCCAGGATTTTTCCCACAACTCTAAAATCATCAAATTCTTTCTTCAATTCCGGTATTGATTTTTCAGTAATCGTGAAAACGATTTCATAATCCTCTCCGCCATAAAGCGCAAAGTCATGTGGATCAAGACCGAGCAGGGAACCTGAGGATATTGTGGCAGGGGAGAGTGGGATGGCAGCATAATCTATCACTGCGCTTACTCTGCTTTGCTCGCATATATGTGTAACTTCGCTTCCCAGACCGTCAGATACGTCTATCGTCGCTGTTGCATATTTTGCAATTGTTGCGCCCTCATCTGCCGTCCTGCACAAAGGTTCCAGATAGTCATTTAGAAATCCGTTCTTGCCATGCAGCAGCAGCTTTAATCCCGCCGTACTTCCCCCAAGTTCACCAGTAACACATATTGCATCACCAATCCTGGCCCCTGAACGCAGCTTGAGCGAATCTTTTTTCACAAGCCCTGTTAGTGCGAGGTTGAAGACAAAAATATCTCCGTGGGTCGTATCGCCTCCGGCAAGGATTACATTGTGACGTTCAGCCGCATGATAAACTCCTGCATAAAAATCTTCCATAAACTCATAAGTAACAGATTTTGGCAGACACATGGAAAGAAAAGCAAAACCTGGATTACCTCCCTTGCAGACAATATCAGAGACATTTGACTCTACAAGCTTTTTCCCAATCTGTTGCGGACTCTGCCATTTCATGCTGAAGTGGTCGTTTTCAACCATCATGTCCGTGGTGACAAGAAGGTATTGTTCTTCATTATAATCAAGAACCGCGCAATCATCGCCTATGCCTTTTACAAGACCTGGAGCTTGGGGGTACTGCCTGGTCAGGCGGGAGAGCATTTCAAACTCTCCTCCAATTTCCTTGATTGTCATACTGAATTATCCTGATTTATTATTTAGTCTGCTGATATTTTCCACGACTTTCCCTGTTGATTTTTGCAGAACAAAAATCTCCACACATGGAACAGACATCGGCACCATTTTTTAATGTTTCCTCGCGCATTGATTTTGCTTTTTCAGGATTCAGCGCTGTGGCATACATTGTCGGCCAGTCAAGATTGCTTCTTGCTTCAGACATTTTTGCATCAGGTTTGGATGCCCCTGGTATTCCGCGTGCGATATCTGCCGCGTGGGCTGCAATTTTTGAAGCAATGACGCCGTCAATAACATCCTGAAGTCCTGGCAATCCAAGGTGTTCCTTTGGCGTGAGATAGCATAGAAAATCAGCTCCATGCCATGCTGCAAGAGCTCCTCCTATTGCACCTGTCAGATGATCGTATCCGGGCGAAATATCAGTCACAAGAGGTCCCAAAACGTAAAATGGAGCGCCATGGCACAGTTTTTTTTGAAGCTTCATGTTTTTCTCTATTTGATGAAGCGGCACATGCCCGGGTCCCTCAATAATTACCTGGACATTCTGCTTCCAGGCCCTTCGTGAAAGTTGTCCCAATACCTTAAGCTCAGCAAGTTGGGCGCGATCAGTTGCATCTGCTATACAGCCAGGTCTTAAGCTGTCTCCAAGACTCAAGACAACATCATGTTCACGCGCCATGCGGCAGATCTCGTCAAAGCGGGAGTAAAGGGGATTTTCTCTGTTGTGATGAAGCATCCACTTCACAAGGAAGCTTCCCCCCCGCGAAACAATGCCCATTATCCTGGAATCCAGAAACGGGATGTGCTCCTTGCGAAGTCCGCAATGGACAGTGATAAAGTCAACACCATCTGTAATGTGCGTCTGTATTGCATTAAGGAAATCATCTTCTGTTATTGAAGCAACATCTGGATTCTGGGTGATTGCATCATAAACCGGAACTGTTCCCACGGGTACTTTTGATTCAGATAATATTCTTTTTCGCACTTCGCGGACATTGCCTCCAGTGGAGAGATCCATTACCGTGTCTGCTCCATATTTTATGGAAGCATTGAGTTTTTCAAGTTCGAGGTCCACATTGCTGCAAAAATTGGATGTACCAATATTTGCATTAATTTTGATCCTGAGTCCTTTGCCGATCCCAATTGGCACACAGGGATGAATGCGGCTTTTGGCAATAACTGTAATTCCCCTTGCTATATCTTTGCACAGCTTCCCTGCAGGGATCCCCTCTGATGAAGCCACATTTTTCATTTCATCTGTTATGATTCCCTGCTTTGCGCATGCAAGCCGGGAAAGATTACTGCCTTTCTTCATAAAAACATCTCCTGAAAACATCTGATTGACTGTGAGGTATTCTCTGATGCAACAACGGCGGAAATTGCGCATATCATGTCGGCGCCAGCATCAATTACCTGACGTGCATTTTTTAAATTTATCCCTCCAATCGCAATGACTGGAATGGTGATATACTTTTTCATTTCTGAAACAAATCCTGTTCCGCATGCAAAACCCGCATCATTTTTTGTCTGTGTTGGAAAAACAGGACTTGCGGCTATATAGTCTGCGCCTTCCTTTTGTGCTTCCAGAGCTTCTTCAACAGAATGCACTGTGACTCCAATGATTTTCCCTTTGCCCAGTATTTTCCTGACAATACCGCATGGTAAATCCTCCTGGCCTAAATGCACTCCACCTGCATCAACAGCCATGGCAATATCGACCCGATCATTCACTATAAAAATGGCTTTCTTGCCCGAGTTTTTGCAAATTCTATTCAGCAACAAGGCCTCATCATACATTTTCCCGGATGATATATCTTTTGCCCTGTATTGTAAAAGTTTGACGTTCTCTGCGAGTGCACTTTTGAGATCATGCTCATTGCCCTTAAGAGACAAATTGCTGTCTGTAATAAAATAATAACCTTTCAACCTGTAATCCTCTGTCTGGATTCAACCTGGGTTTTTGAAAGAGAGAATATTTTGTCAAGCAGGACTTGTTTAAAAGTCCCAGGTCCTTTTGCCTCCTCAACGGCAAGCTCAGCAGCGATTTCATACATGGCAAGTCCAGCCGCTGAAGCAAAGGCATATTCCTTCTCAACTGCAGCAAAAGTGCCAATTACTGACGCAGCCATGCAGCCAGTGCCTACAACGTACCCCATCATCTCATGACCGTTCTGGACCATATAAAGTGTTCCGTACTGGTCCACGATAATGTCGTTTTTTCCTGTTATGACAACTGTACATCCCGTTTTTGATGCGAGTTTTTTTCCGAGTTCCCGCAGGTCTGCGGAAACTTCGCCTGCATCAACTCCGCGGGTTTTTACTTGTTCACCCGCAATGCTCGCAATTTCTGAAGAATTGCCCTTTAAAATGTTCACATGTACCCTTGATAGTATGCGCTCACATTCTTCATTACGGAATTCTGTCGCACCAGCGCCACAGACATCCAGCACGACGGGGATTTCTTTTTTGTTTG
>RPPD01000173.1 GCA_003818675.1 Spirochaetaceae bacterium | reverse complement strand
TCATTCCGCATGATCTTGCCGCCATGAGCCTCAACAGCACTGTTGAGGGGGCGAGTTTCACTCCTCCCCTCTCCTCGGTTTCCATGCCCTTTCACAGCCAGGTTGAAACTGCGTTTGAAAAGCTCTTGCACGTGATGAAAAAAGAGCGCGTTGAAGAATCCACCGCGCTTATAGCGCGGCCTGTTATAAAAAAATCCTGCGGATGCCAGTCGCGCGAGATAATGCTGGCCGGATCCGATGAAATTTCTTTGGGCAACAGGAAGTTTTCCGCCAGGCAGATAAAAACAGACACTGTTGATTTCAGGAATTTCTGCGAGGAAACAGCCAAGACCATCCTGCCCAGGCTCGTCTCGGATGACCTTTTCGGGACTGCAGAAACCGATGTGCAGAAAGCTCTTGTTGTTAGACTCATCACCTCATTTTATAACGCACTTTCCACTCATTCCAGGACAGCCTTTTTGACATCCTTTGAGGAAGGCATTGTGTTTCTTTCAGAGAATAAATGCAATGTGCAGCCATGGCACAATGCGCTGTCATCACTTCTTGCCATCTACATAAATAATAACCTTAATTTGGATAAAGCCGGCAAATCCGGAATGAATGATTCAGCACAACTTGTTTTTGCCAATGAACTTGTTGCCCAGGCCAGGATAATTATAAGCGAAGTCCTCCAGAGAAAAAACATCATGGAGCAGTACTTCCAGGAAAACGCACGTCAACTTCTCCAGAAAACCAACATTAAACTTGTCAGCTCATTCGACCTTGAATCACTCTTTGCCGCCCTTGAAACAGGCGTGAAAGCCCTTGGCATTCCATCCTACTATGTCTGCCTGTATGATCATCCCGTGGAATACAACTTCCCGGATCCCCTGCCTGAATACTCACGTCTTGTCTTTGCAGTAAACCCGGGCAAGCACATTATAGACACGGCAGGAATCCGTTTTTCAACAAAAGCATTCCTTCCTGACGATATCCTGGACAGAAAAAACAGGTTTGACCTCGTTGTCATTCCGCTTGTCTTTGAAAACAGGCAGCTTGGTTACACCATTGCAGAAATTGGGCCGGTGGCCGCCAACTTCTACACCACCATAGCAGACCAGCTCTCCTGTGCGCTTGAGGGCTCCATCCTTATGGAAGAGCGGAAAAAAACCGAGGCAACCCTGGAAACAACCCTGGAAAGCCTCCAGCACAAGGCAAATGTTGTCTCAACCAGCAGCCAGGCAATCATGGACCGTGTCGCAGGGATATCAGCTGCCACAGAACAGATTGCGGCCAATATCCGCCAGATTTCCCGCGAGACAGAGGAAGTCATGGTCACTGTCAAAAACGCTACGGCAAAAGTAGGCGGCACGGTTACTGTAATCAAATCCCTCCGTGAGCAATCCGACCGCATATCCCAGATCACATCTTTGATCAACGATATCGCGGAAAAGACAAATATTCTCTCCCTCAATGCAAACATTGAAGCTGCGAGGGCCGGAGAATCCGGTCGTGGTTTCAAGGTCGTTGCCAATGAGATAAAGAAACTATCACAGGTAACAGTGGGCGCAACCGGAGAGATTAAAAAGATTGTCGATACAATAAGGGAAAGCGGACAGGAAACCTATGAGTCTGTCAACGGAATAATCAACGTCATTGACAGGATTGCTGACCTCTCTACACATATAAGAGAAGCAATAGCCCAGCAGTCAAAAGCCACAAACGAGGTGGCAAACAGCCTTACACAGACAGCTTCGGGCAGCAGGATGATCTTTGATACCATCAGTGAAGTGGCTGTTGCCGATGCAGGCCAGGATAGTTCTACAGCTGGAGAAACCATCTCTGACCGGTTAAGAAAGCTGAAATCCAATACGCATTGACAGCCTGCTTCCTTCTATAATGACAGTTTCCAAAGATTGTTCTTTATTCATCTGCAACCGGATTTCGCAAAATACCTATGCCATCTATTTCCACTTCCACCACATCCCCGTGTGTTATGCGCCCGACTCCCGAGGGAGTTCCGGTTGTGATGATATCGCCCTCCTCCATAGTGAAGTTTTTGGAGACAAATGCCAGGATCTCCGGCATGGGGAAAATCATGTATCTGGTGTTGGAGGACTGGACTGTTTTTCCATTAAGCCTGCAGGATATATTGAGGTTCTGCGGGTCTCCCAGATCGCAAGTACGCACGATGACAGGACCCACTGGCCCGAAGGTATCCAGGGATTTGCCGCGAAACCAGCCTGAGCGATCCTGGTTCTGGATGTTCCGCTGACTCACATCGTTCATGCAGGTAAAGCCATAGATAAAATCCCAGGCTTCTGCGACAGGGACATTCTTGCACCGCCTGCCAATAAAAAACGCGAGCTCCGCTTCATAGTCAACACGGATCTCAGGAAATGCGTATTCTTTGAGAAATTTTGGAATCACAATTGGCTGTTCAGGACCTATCAGGACATTTGGCGTTTTTGGAAAAAGTACGGGTTCCTTGGGAACATCCTGATTAAAACCCTGAACATTCACAGAGGCACTCTCCGCAATGTGCTCATGGTAGTTTAAGCCAAGGGCAATAATCTTGGAGGGTGAAACATTGTATGAATCATGCCCGTGAAGTACGGGAAGCTTGAGCGAAATATGCGCTCCTATTGGTCTATGATATGCATCCAGTTGTCATAGCGGTCTTCAATCGATGGCTCAGGTTCTTCAGGGAGGACTTGCTCCTCTTCTGTAAAAAGTTCTGTCCGGAGAATAATTTCATCCACATCCCAATTTGCCGTTTCCCGCGTCCGATCGCTTTCCATCGAAGTCCTCCGTCCCGACTGTCGTTACATGCTAATAACCATTATACAGCCACTTCGGGGAAAATTCAGCAAATTTATTAAATTTGTAAAAAATTGTAAAAAAGGTTTACACAAAGCTGCTGCCCTTATCGCCAATGAGACTGGTTACATTGTTTTATTGGATTCCGAAACTAGCTGTTTACGCGCTCAACATACTCATTGGTTTCAGTATTGACCAGAACCCTGTCACCCTGTTTGATAAAAAGGGGCACACGCACAACGAGCCCTGTCTCAAGCGTCACTGGTTTGGTGCCGCCTGTCACGGTGTCTCCCTTTATTGCGTTCTGGGCCTCTGTCACAGCAAAGACCATTTTGTACGGGATTTCTATCTCTATGGGATCCGCGTCCCAGAGCACGAGCTGGTACTCGTTTCCTTCCTTCAGGTACTGCTGCTTTTCCTCATGGCCGACCTTGCCAACTTCAATCTGTTCATAAGTGGCGGTGTCCATGAAGTGATAGCTGTTGTCATCCGCGTAGAGATACTGGTACGGCTTGTCCTCAACCTGGATTTCCTCCAGGGTCTCATGTGTTTTGTTCACCTGTTTTAACACCTGGCCTGAGCGCAGGTTTTTCATCTTGAGCCGGACAAACGCGGAACCCTTTCCTGGATTCACGAACTCGCGTTCAACCACTTCATATGGCTCATTCTTTATCAAAAGAAAAACACCCTTGGAAATTTCACCAGCACGTATCATAAAGCTCCTCTGTTGCGGATTATGGTTTCCGGATTTAAGTTTCAACAATTATATGTGAATCTTCATCAATGTCAAGGGGGCCGGACAGCAACCGACTATTGCCGGAATGGAAGGACTTCCTGAATGTTCTCTGCACCCAGCAACACCATAAGAAGGCGGTCACAGCCCAGGGCAGTGCCTGAGCATGGAGGAAGCTTCCCCTGGCTTAAGATTTCCCCAAGTTCTGTATCAGCAGGATGAATTACCCTGCATAAGGCATTTTTTCTTTCCCGCTCTTCCTGGAAAAAATCCCTTATCCAGGGTTCTCCAGCAGCTTCAGTATAGCAGTTGGCGATCTCGATTCCGGCTATGTAGAGCTCCCAACGCTCTGCATATTGTCCTCCAGGTTTTTGTTTGGCCAGGGTTCTGACCCTGGCAGGGTAATCTGATAGAAATACCGGCCTGTCCACAGGCAAGCCTGGTTCCACGAGCATAAGAAAAATACGGTGGAAGAGCACCTCCCATGAGTCATCAGTCATGGTCGATATCCCCCGATTTTCCGCAGCTTTACGCAATTCTTCTGTTTCTCCGCATTTGTCCAGGTCGAGGCTGGCATGCTGCAAAAACGCATCCCTCATGGAAATCCTGGAGAATGGTGCAACAAGATCAACCTCTGTGCCCCGACACTTGATTTTTTCATCAGTCCCAAGAGCCTCGAGCAAATGTATAACAAGATCTTCTGTCAGCCCGGTATTGTACAGGTAGTCCCTGCCCCTGGCGTACCATTCCAGCATTGTAAATTCATTCAGGTGGATACCGCTTGAAGGTTCTGAATTCCTGAAGCATTTGGAGATCTGGAAGATATCCTGACTTCCTGAGGCTCCTGAAGCCAGGAGCCTCTTCATCCAAAGTTCAGGTGATGGAACCATATAGAGTTTTTGGCCCTCCTTCCCGTCAGAGAGCCGGAGCGTGGAGAAAACTTCGAATGAAGGTTCAGGTATCAGAAATGGTGCAAGGATGGGCGTGTCTGTTTCAAGAAAGCCCTTGTCACGAAAAAACTGCCGCATTTCATGAAAAAACAGATCACGAACAGGGAGTAAATTTTGTTTCACAAAATGAATCTTACAGTGACTGCGAGGTTTCGTCCACTATGATGACGACCCTGCCTGAAGAAAGGAGGAGCAAATTGTCGGGATTCTTCAGTATCTGGTCAGCAGCCTCACGGGAAATAATCGGGTCAGTGTTGTTTTTGCCATAGACACCAAACGCCATTATTTGCAGGGGGAACCTGCCCGCCCGCTCCAATTGCGCTGACTCATCTGCTTTAACAAAGTACTGGCACATACCCCATTTCCTGACCGAGTCCGGAGCTGTTTTCTCCACGCTGTAGACATTCTCAATCGTGTCTCCGGTCGGATTTGGGACTAATGCCCAGATTTTAGGGAACATGGCCGGCATGACTTTGGCAGTTCCATTTTTTCCCCACGCTGGAAGTTCACCTTTTGCATAGATTACAATGCCCGAGTAGCGCCGTGTTGACTGGTAACCCAGATCAGAACCAGGAGGAGCCATGTCAGTATGCCTGATAAAGGGAACCGCCAGTCCAGATGCACCATAGAATGGATATTCGTAGGTGACTTGCAGGGTCCGTAAATCCGCAGTCACCACCGAGGAAAGCTTCACGCCCTTTCCGGATATGACGGAGATGGATTCCATGATCATGCGGCGTTCATTTTCCTGGGCAATGGACTCCACATACTCAAGCAGAGACCCTGTCGAATTGTAAGGCAGGCCTGAGACAGCGTTCCAGAAATTTCTTGGGGCAAACTCATCTATGTTTTTTTCAGCCTGCTCTCTCGCACGCGGGAAAGGCATTGAGTCGCGGTCAAGAGCGACTGTGCAGGTCAGGGAAATCCTGCCCTTTTCCCAGAGCACTGTGTATTGTGGCATGATACCGGGATTATCAGCCCTGACTGCCTGCGGGAAAACCGCAGTACAAATGATGAGTATTAAAGCGGATATATAAACGATATGTCTTTTCATGTCTTCTATCTATTATCGGCCACTGGAGC